>WFQY01000062.1 GCA_015486815.1 Phycisphaerae bacterium
GCTCGCCTGCTACGGAAAATATAGGCAGTTTCTGCGATTCGACAAGAGAATTAAACACGTCAATCATCGGAATACCGGTATGTACCATTCTGTCAGGTCTGCGACGTTTTACCGGATTGACAGGCGGAGAGCCGAGCTCGATATTGTCCGCTTCGACCTGTCCTCTGCCGTCTCTCGGACGTGCCGAGCCGTCGAAGACTCTACCGAGAAGATTATCGGTAAACGGAACGGTCATCGGCCGATGCAGAAATTGTACTCTGTCACCCGTCGATACGCCTTGAGTGCCTGCGAAGACCTGCAGGCTGACACGATTCGACTCAAGCCGAATTACCTGAGCCAGCGATGTCCGCCCACCGGTATTAATTACCGCTAACTCATCGTAACCTATTTCCTGAGCTTCCACCGTAATAACATTTCCGACAATCTGTGAAATTTTATCGTAATACTTTCTCATCGGCGCAACCTCAAATTTGCTCGCCTTTATGGCAAGCTATAAATTCATCTATTTGCTTAAGGATATTTTTGAATTCGTCACTGTCCATCGGTGCGTAATTCCAGTTTCGGAACAAATCGGAAATTTCTATCATCGTTTTGCGAGCTTGCGATTTATCCTCGAATTGAAATTCAAGCTCGAGTATCTCGAGAATTTTGTCGAAAACACATTTCTGTCTGTCAGATGGCGTAGCACCGTCAACTTCGTCAAAGGCATTCTGCTGAAGATAGCAATTGTCAAAAAAGTCAGCTTTCAACGCGATGGTAAAATCCCCTATCGAAGTACCCTCTTCGCCAACGACTGTCATCATCTGCCTAATTTCATTGCCACGTCTGAGCAGTTTCTTGACCTTATCCACTTTTTCCTGCTCGATTATTCCGCGATATTTACTCCACGATTCGAGCGGATCTATCGCAGGATATCGTCTTGCATCACTTCTTGCACGCGATAATCCGTGAAATGCACCGACAACTTTAAGCGTGCCTTGCGTTACCGGTTCTTCGAAGTTTCCACCAGCGGGACTTACCGTCCCGCCTATTGTCAGCGATGCAACTCGCCCGTCTTTGAGCTCGATCGCACCTGCACGTTCATAAAACGATGCGATTCTGCTTTCGAGATACGCAGGAAACGCCTCTTCACCAGGAATTTCCTCGAGTCGGCCTGAAAGTTCGCGCATCGCTTGCGCCCATCGGGAAGTGGAGTCGGCAAGTAAAAGTACATTCAAACCCATTTGCCGATAATATTCAGCGATAGCAGCAGCAGTATATACCGACGACTCGCGGGCAGCTACTGGCATCGCTGACGTGTTGCAGATTATCACCGTCCGTTCCATCAGACTTTTACCGGTTCGCGGGTCGATAAGCTGGGGGAATTCACGAAGGGTTTCTACCACTTCGCCAGCACGTTCGCCACAAGCAGCTATTATCACAACATCTATTTCAGCGTGTCGTGAAGTTATCTGCTGAAGCACCGTTTTGCCCGCTCCGAATGGTCCGGGAATACAATACGTTCCACCACGCACAATCGGAAACATCGAGTCGATGATTCTCACACGCGTTACAAGCGGCTCGGTCGGCATCAATCTGCGTTTGGATATATTAAGGGGAATCTTAACAGGCCAATATTGTTGCATAGTTACCGAAAGCAGCTGACCGTTGGAATCTTTCAGTTTTGCGATTTCCTGATCGACGGTATATTCGCCTTTATCCGCAATCCAATCGACGGTGAATTTACCACGCCAAAGAAATGGTGTCATAATTTGATGCTCGAAAATTCCCTCGGGCACAACGCCAAGCATATCGCCTGGCTCGACAGTATCGCCAACCTTGGCTTTGGGTGTAAATTCCCATTTGCGCTCGGTATCGAGTCCGTGAATATACTTGCCGGGCGTTAGAAAGAATCCTTCTTGCTCCGCTAATCGATGAAGAGGATTTTGCAATCCGTCATATACCTGCCCGAGCAATCCCGGTCCTAATACAACCGATAGCATCTGGTCGTGAAATTCGACGGTATCGGAGACTTTCAGTCCGCGGGTCTCTTCGAATACCTGCAGGTCAATCATCCTGCCACGCACACGAATTACTTCCGCAAGCAATCTTGCGCCGTCGGAACGAATACAATAGCCAACGGAGTTTTGCACAATTCTGCCATCGGATTCCGCTACGACCAAATTACCGTAAACAGCGACTATTTTTCCCTGTACAAGACTCACTGCTAATTCCTTTCTGTTTGCTCTGATTGTGCATTTTTATCATCCGAACGATACTGTGTCAACCGATACCAACGCCTAAGCAGCATCAATCGTTGACAATATACCGCTAATTCATCTGTCGAGAATGTAAAATACGGGTCAACTTTATTTGTCCAGTTCCATTTATATCTAAGCACGATTTGCAGGCCAACAAGTGGTGTTTGTGCTGAACGCCAATCGTTTATTAAGCCTGAGAAATCTTCCTCTTCCGATTGTAAATCCTTCGCTACGAGATAAAGCTGAGGCTCGAGCCCGAGGGCAGATGAGCGTTCGACTACGAGTGCGTTTCGCAGCGCAACTTCGAAACCGACCCATTTATGTAAAAATGCACTTCCGAATTGCTTTGCGATTTTGTTCGCATAGCGAAAATATCTATCCCATACATCATCTGTTTCGACTGCTCGGATGGATTGTTCACCAGTAGCTAAA
>WFQY01000063.1 GCA_015486815.1 Phycisphaerae bacterium
ATGGGCGTAATATCTCGTATAGAAAAAATTAAACGTGAGCAGATAGATAGTGTTGGTGGAAAACCGGTATTGCAATATCGCGGAAAATCGCTACCTCTTATCAAACTCGAAGATTGCATCACCGCTGACCCGATGGAAGAAACGGATGAATTGTTTGTTGTCGTCTTCGAATCGTCAGGCAGGGAAATCGGATTGATTGTTCCAAAACTTATCGATATTCGAAATGTACGCTCGAACTTCGATAACGAAACATTTAGAGAAGAAGGAGTTATAGGCTCCGTGATAATCGACAACAAGACGACGAGAATGATAGATTTATATTCGCCTGTTATGACTGCGAGTTCCATAGCGATGAGTACGTCCACTGGTATTGCAATGATGCGTGGTGATAATCAGAGTAATATGAAAGCTGAAACGCAGGAAAAACAAAATACACCTAAGCCTGTAAAAGCGAACAAACAGCCTGTTATTCTCATAGCTGAAGATTCCAGTTTTTTCCGTAAACAGCTTGTTAGTTTGCTCGAGTCGGAAGGATATAAAGTCCTTGGTTGCGAAGACGGGCAGGTTGCTTGGAATACACTCAAAGAATCGCCTGAAAAATTTGACCTCGTAGTTACCGATATAGAGATGCCGAATATGAATGGCTATGAATTGACGGCACATATCAAACAAGACCCTAAGACAAAATCGATATCGGTCATAGCGGTTACTTCGTTAGCGGGCGATGATGAGATTGAGAAAGGAAAAAAAGTCGGTGTTGATGATTATCAGATAAAGCTTGATAAGGATATGCTTCTCGAGTCGATAAGAAATTTTCTTAAGCCATTTGATGTTAATGCGAATTAACAGGAGTGATTTGTAATGGACGAAACTTTAACCATACAAACGGATTCGGCAATTCAGTTAGCAACATTTTATCTGGACAAGATGCTTATTGGTATCGAACTTGACGCTGTACAAGAAATCAATAGGAATATAGAGCTAACACCGGTACCCCACAGTGCGGATTTTATCAGAGGCATCATAAATTTACGCGGAAATGTCGTTACGGTTATCGATCTTAGGATTATTCTCGGACTGGAGCAGACGAATATAAACGAGAATACAAGCGTTGTAATAGTCAATTATGATGGTGAGCAGATCGCACTTCTGGTTGATAAAGTTGCGGATGTGGTATATGCCAAGACAGATCTTCTTGAATCGCCACCCGCTAATATGACAGAGACGGATTCAAAATATTTCAAATATATTTACAAGATGGAAAAAGAGTTACTCGCTGTACTCAATATAACCGGAATACTTGAAACGGAACAAATACAAACGGAATAGATGAATATTTGGAGGTTTAGATTATGAGTAGTGTTATGTCATTATTCAAACGAATTACTAACAGCGGAAAATTTTCGTTAAATACCAAACTTACTCTGCTGGTAAGTGTGATGCTCGTTGCGATGTTAGGAACGATAGTCGCCAGCTTATGGGTGATCAAGGCACAACGGGCAGATGCTATGGTTATCAATTTGGCAGGTAGAGAACGTATGCTGACTCAGAAATTTGTCAAAGAAGTGATGACAGAGTTATATGAAAATAAGCCTGTTGGTACCCTCTCTAAAAATACGCGAGAATTATTTGACATTACTCTCAAAGCGCTAATTGAGGGAGGCAACAGCTATGCCGATCTGGATATGAAACAGCCCGTGTATGTCCCCGCTACAAAGGATAGCAAGATAAAGGCTCAATTAGCTGAGGTGCAGACTTTGTGGGACAAACTCAAAGAGACTTCGAGCAGACTGAGCATACCTTCGCAGAGACAACATTATCTTTCGCAAGTGCTCGATTTGAATATTTCGTGCCTGAAGGCAATGCACAAAACTGTTGGTATGTATCAGCAGAAATCCGACAGTAGGGTCGGAACACTTCTTGCGATACAATATTCCGCTGGTCTGATTTCGCTTATAGCTTTTGCGATTATAGTATTCTACATAAGGTCAAAAATAGTCAGCCCTATACGTGAAGCTGCTCAGGTAGCAAATGCGGTAGCTTCGGGTCGCCTGGACCACAAGTGTAGCGTAATAAACAATGATGAAGTAGGTGAGCTTGCACAGGCACTTAATACGATGTGTGCCAACCTGACAGACCTCGTGTGGAAAATAAAGGAAAATACGGATATAGTCAATAACGGAGTTTCCGAATTTTCTTCCACTGCAAATCAACTTGCGGAAATAGCGAATGACACGACTTCCCGATCTTCCACCGTAGCAGCCGCTGCTGAGGAGATGTCGGTTAATCTGTCTAATATGGCAACATCTACCGAACAGATGGCGGGTAATGTTAAGTCGGTGGCAGCTGCTGTCGAGGAAGTGACTGCGAGTATAAACGAGGTATCAAAATCCACCGAGCATGCAGCTAATATTACCGAAGAAGCTACGGTATTAGCTGATTCGAGTAATCAGAAAATATCTCAGCTTGGCTCAGCAGCTGACGAGATAGGAAAAGTTATAGAGGTAATTCAGGATATCGCAGAGCAGACCAACTTGCTCGCACTTAATGCTACCATCGAAGCGGCACGTGCCGGCGAAGCGGGCAAAGGTTTCGCTGTTGTCGCAAATGAAGTTAAAGAATTGGCTAAGCAGACCGCAGAAGCTACCGAGGATATCGCTAATAGAATACAGGCGATACAATCGTCAAGCAATGAAGCGGTACATGCTATAAATGAAATAGCTGAAGTAATCAATAAGGTGAACGATACAACTAAGACAATAAGTAGTTCGGTGGAAGAACAGACATCCGCTGTACGGGAAATAGCACAAAATGTTTCACAGGTAGCATTAGCCTCCGATGCTGTATCGTTAAATGTAAAAGAATCCGCAGTTGCGGGACAAGAGATTACCAAAAACATTGCAAGTGTCGATCAGGCTTCTAAGCAGATTTCGGAAACTGCGGGTCATACGAAACAGGCGGCATCTCAGCTGACCGAAGTTGCAGAGAAACTGCAATCAGTCATAGCCAAATTTCAGATATAAGAATAATTTGTAACGGGACATAGTTATAGGTTGGGTATGGAGTACAGAGATAGGAGATAATAACAATGAAACTCAAAACAAAACTGTGGATATCTATTGCGTGTATTGTCTTGGTTAGTGGCATCAGCCTCGGCATTTATCATCTTTCACTTAATAAGACGATAGATGCGTATAATAATCTGCTGGGTGTGCAAAACAAGATCCGCATCAATGCAATGAAGTTGAAGAATCATCTCGATCTTACGGAGAAAAATACAAGTAATTTCATTCTCCATAAGGATATTCGATATGCCAGCAATGTGCAGGATATTTTACAGAGTATAGATGATGATATAAATTCGCTTAAGACATTATACGAAACGGAAGATAATAAAGATGCTCTTACGAGGATAACCGAGATACGGAAGTATATCGACAAATATTCAAACGAAATCAATAGTTTATCCGATACACTCGAAGGTATCGGTCTGACACGGAACGAGGGTTTATTGGGCACATTTGAGTATGTGGTTTCGGATATAGAAAAAGACCTCAATAAATGTAATGTCAGCAAGCTTAATCGTATCTTACTCCAGATACGTAGAAGGGAAAAAGATTTTCTTTTAAGACACGACCCCAAGTATCTTGCCAAGATAGATAAACTTGTGAAACTCTTTAGACAGGAGGTTGACGGATCATCGCTTGAAATAGCTGACAAACTCGAATTGACACGTCTGATAAACAGTTATCACAAAGACTTTACCAAATTTGTGCAGGCGATTTCGAGTGGATTTTCAAACGGCAATGAGCAGAATTCGCAATTCCGACAGTATGCTCATAAAATGGAGCGGATAATAAACAAACACTTTATACCAGATGCGGATATAGTTTATTTGCAGATGAAAGAGCATGAGAAAAATTATCTTGCATATCACGATCCCGATGATTTGCGTAAACTCAAAAACAGCATTCATTCGCTTGAGGATAAAACAAAGAG
>WFQY01000064.1 GCA_015486815.1 Phycisphaerae bacterium
CTTTTAAAGTCAAAGAGAATAAAACATACCAATATATCAAATTGATTTATAGCGGAAAGGTAAAGACGCTTAAAAATGTTGATATTAACGTTGAATTGACATTTACATCGACCGGTGAGGAAATTCATACGTGGATAGATGTTTACACACAAGGTCAATATGTTCTCTGGGCGGTGATATATCCTATTATCGAGTTAGGCCCGATAGGTATGCCTGCTGATGATATTGCACTCGCTCCGGGTGCTGGCGGAAGGGTAAGCAGAAATCCGACAAAAAAAGTTTACTTCGGATGCAGTTTTGTTTCCAATGGAATGGATAAAGATTATGGAAACGAAGATGTTGGATTTGAGACGGGAATGAATTATCCATCTTGTCGGGGTGAAATGCAATGGGTAGCATATTGCGAACATAAAGGTAAATACATCTTTTACTCTTCCGAGAAACACGGTAAGGGAATTATGCTATGGACAAAAGACGGAGCAGCTCGGCCAAAAAAGTTCCTTTTCTACAACGACAAACCCAATGAACTTACACTTCGAATTTTTTATTACGTCGAAGGGATGGGTATAGACGCTAAAATATTTCATCAGCTTGCATCTGCAGTTATTACACCTTTCATAGGTGATTGGTTCACAGCAGTACAAATCTATCGCAATTGGGCGTTAAAGCAGATATGGGCGTCTCGTGGTCCTATATATCAGCGAGCGGATATTCCCGAGTGGTTTAAGAATATCGATATGAGAATTATGGATTATATGAACCATCAAAACGCACGCGGAGAAATAGTCAGCAAAGACATCGGTATTGCGAAAGAGTACCAAACCCCGATAGCTGTCGATTTGTATCGTTGGCAGGACTCTTTGAATGAAAAGATTGGTCTGGACGGACCGAATCAAGCTCCGTGGCGATGGCTACCACCCATTAAAGGCGTACCGGAAGCTATCAAATCCGCAAAAAAAGAACTGAACGGAAATATATACTTTTTTCCTTATATCAATGCGGTTTCCGTATGGGGCGATAACAGCAAAGAATTTAAGCGGATATACCCTGAACTCGTTAAGGATATTACGGGGCATATTATTCATTATAAGCATCGTCCATGTCTTATCGAAGGTGTATGTTCGTCAGCTAATCTTTGGCCAAGGATTTTTGCAATCAATGCAAAACGAGTACTTGATGAATTAGGTGCAGATGGTCTATATCTCGATCAAATAGATGGCGGTGCGCAACGTCCATGCTTCGATCCGCATCATCCGCATAGGGCGGGTAAAGGATATTTTATCCCCGTAGGCCAAAGGCGGTTTATCATCACGTTGAAAAACGAGATTGGGTGGAATGTTCCGATTATAACAGAAGCACCTTCGGAAATTTTGATAGATCTGTTAGCTGGCAGGCTGGTGCATTACGATATTTGGCCAACGTATATTCCGTTGTTCCAAGCTGTTTATCATGATTATATCATCTCCCATGCACACCATATGAGTGATTTTTATCCTGAGAAAGATCCGGGCTGGTGGATAAATGCTGCTGTTCCGTTTGTATATGGCAAACAATTCGGAAGATTTTGGTTCTGGCCAGGTGGTGGCGGATGTCCGACATTGGGAGACCTTTCGAATCCGAAATCAAAATTTCATAAAAAGGCGCAATTTCTGAAAGCTATGCTCGATTGCAGAAAAGCAGGTCGCAAATTTCTTACTTTTGGTCAGATGCTTCGTCCGCCTATTTTACTTTCCGAGCTTCCCGAAGTTTATACCGACAAATTCTGGGGCAGTCGATTTGGCAGAGTTAGTGTACCTGCTGTTTTGTGTTCACTCTGGAGAGCTCCGGATGATAAGATTGGACTTGTTGTGTGCAATTGTTCCGATCGCAATCAAAAAGTAACGATGAAATTATCCTATGAATCATCTACAATTCGAAGGTTAGTCCCGTTATCAAGTAACTTCGGAGCGAAAGAAGTTTTCGTAAGCAAAAAAATATGTAAATTTAGTTTGCCTGCTCATACGATAGCTGTGTATATCGCAAAGTAAATATAATATCACACGTGAGATAATATCAAATGATGAGACGATCTACACAGATAGGCACAGTAAAAATTCATATCAAGATTTATAACATCAATTATTTTCAGGAGCGGTGAGGTCGAATTTTACACCTACTTTGAACATTCCCACGGTTGGCGTACAGTGAACAACCGTACCGGTGAACTCTACATCTCCCCCATCCGTTTTTATGCAAATAGTCAGCTTTTGTCCTGGCTGAAATTGATGCTTGGTCATCAAGCCAATACCATCTGTAGATATATCTTTTGTTGTTACATAAATCGGCTGACTTTCGGGTTGAGATTGTATTGTTACTTCACCATTGGTAATATAAGTAAGCCGCCATTGCTTGCGCTTAATCTCCGCTGCGTACCTCTGCTGGGTAATATTATAC
>WFQY01000065.1 GCA_015486815.1 Phycisphaerae bacterium
GGGTCTAACGGATCGGGGCCCACGATGATCCTGCAAGCCGGGAAATGGACCATTCCTTTCTCTCTGCGCTTAGGGGCAGGGGGCAGAGGCAAGACCTTAGGCCGGCTATTCTCCAGTTCTTCATCCGACTCGCCACTGTAATGATCTGAAAACACGGCAAAGGCCCAGAGTTCGGGAATATGCAGGTCACCGGTATCGGTTGGCTCAAGCACCCAGTCTTCGCACGGGCTGTAAGGAAGCAGATAGGGAAACAGTTGGGTATAAACATGCATATACTGCACACGGCTGAAGTTGATACGCCACATATCGCCCCGTCTAATGGGGAACGACATTGCCGGGTTCCATTGCTTTAGCTCTTTTAGCGGGATTTTCACTTCAACAAACCAGCCATTGTCGGTATCGTGATCGTAGTTTAACGTACCATCAACTTTTATGGCATGCCGGGTTCCTGGTGAATCAAATACCGGATCGGCATAAGCACCGCGCCAATTATCCAGTTCATGCCACATATCGAACATAGTATTCAGCGCATTCAATTCAAACTCAAAATAATTCATTCCGTTGGCTGTTGGATCCAGGAAAATCTCAAAGTCGTTATCATAATAAACAATGTCATCGTGTTTGCTTAAATGTCCCCAAACATTCTCTTCTTGTAGGCTGGCAGCAACATAAATATAGTCCGCATCATAAATCACTTTCACACGTGTTGTTTTCCAGGGCAGTACGGCATAAGGATGTTGATGGTCGACAAATGGATCCATCCAATCGGCATCCTGCCAGGCCTTTTCGTTGATATCGCCATCAATGGTTACCGGGCCGGTCGCTCGATAAATCACATAGTAGCGCGGCACATAAGGCTCCGGGTAGGAATTAAGCGCTGGCGGTTTCATTAAGTAGGTCGGGCGGACAGATTTATCGGGAAATTTACGGTCCCGGCCCCAGAGATAAATAGTTCCCACTCCATTATTTTTATCAGGCAGAGTTACCCAAACTTGAGTATATTTGGTATACCAGGAACGCTCCAGATTGTTCACTTTTACAATCTCTTTTTCCGGCGGATATTCTTTCTTCACAGTCTCCAATGCCTTTTGTACCTTCTTTTTTCCTTCGATGTCGATACGCACGCCGTAAAAAATGTTATTGCGAAATGTATAGGTGATCCACTTTGCCTGCACACCAAAAACCCGATAATCTTCATTTTTGCGCCAGTAACACATGGCCGGAAAATGCGAATCACTCCATTTCCAGGGAATATATTTTTTCCTGGTTGCCCACTTTACAGAGCGAAACCCCTCTTGCGAGAGCTTTAATTCAGGTTTAAAGCGAAGCCAATGTGGTCGGGAGTCGGAAAAAAGTGACGTTGAAAACAGCAATAAAAAACATAAAGAATATGCTAAGAATGTAATTCGACCTTTTTTCATTAGCGCCTTCCTTGATTAAAATTTTGGACGCTATTTTTCAAATTCAATTTCATACACATGTACGTCATATTTCTTCCAAATATCGCTGATAGTATTGTCCTCCACCGCAAGGTTTTCGGGCAGCTCAAAAAGCTTTTTCACTTTCATAGCTTTAAATCCGCAAATGCGGATAGTTGCTTTTTGGGTTGTTTCACTCCGATTGGCAGTTAGCAGATAATACTTGCCCTGCCATTTTTTTAAGCGAACATCAATTTTGCGATCATAGGGAAGGACTTCCACATTATTTTCCGCATCATCGGCTGCGAATATCGGCCACATATAGTTTAATTCCTGGAACCATCCACGTAGGCGCTGCAAGTCTTTATGTTGTGTGCAGACCCAGTGATATAACCCGTTTGCTCCATAGATAATCGCCAAATAGGATTCATCGCGGAGACCCCGCCAGTCATCACCGCGTAGTGATCGAAGAGCCGTCCAGTTTTCCGGAACAACTTCGTCTCCATGAAAAGCAACATAATAATTGACCTCTGCCATCTTAAAACGATGCGGATCTAAAACCATCTCGGTCTTGGTCAAGAACGGCGAATTTCGCCATAAAGAGCCGGGTCGACCCATGATTTTTACGTAGCAATAACCCACCGGAGGATAATTGGTGTCCGGCCATTTCGGTAGATAC
>WFQY01000066.1 GCA_015486815.1 Phycisphaerae bacterium
GGGCTCTGATTATACTGTGATTCGGGTCGTATCCGAATCCGGTCATAAAAATCACAGGGACATCAGGGTTAGCATCTTTCGCAGCTGAAAATATCTCATATCCGCTACGTCTCGGCATCTTAATATCCGATAAGACTATATCATATTTATTATTCCTGATTTTATCCAAAGCTATGTTTCCGTCTTCCGCCGTGTCAACAATACAGCCATACTTGCTTAATACGTCGCTTATCGTCTGCAATATTATCCTCTCATCATCCGCTACTAAGACGCGCTTGCCACCAAGTACCGTATCCTTTTGCGGAGAAGTCGGTTTTTGTCCGACCAATCGGGCAGGCCCCTTTGCAACCTGTTTTATCGATTCCCTTATATCCGCTACCTTATCACAGATTGTCTGAAGACGATGACGCATTTCATCTTCGCCGATGTATTCTTCCATTAGCGATGTAGCCTCGACCAGAATATCGTTAAGCGGGCCTGATATTTCGGAAGAAACGTTGTCAGCAAGCTGACCGGTTGTTCGATGTCGTTCTACTATCAGCAAATCCAAAATGTGAAGAGCAATTGCGACATAACGTCCGAAAATTTCCGCAAACTGACGATCATCCTCGTCAAATGCGGATGGTTTGTCGGATTCTATATTGAATATTCCTATAACATTATCATTCAAATATAACGGAACTGTCAAACTCGAAGCTGCATTGTCTATTCCACAGATATATCGACGGTCGCTACTTATATTCTGACAAATATAACTTCGCCCGGTATATGCGACGTATCCGCTAATGCCGTTGCCTTCGGGCGATGCAAAGATATCTATATTCTTTGCCTGCTCGGTAAGCCCCGAAGAAAGCACAAGTTCAAGCCTATTCGTTTTTTTATCGAGCAGCCTGATGCAAAACTTGTCAAAGCCTAATATTTGTTTCGTATTCCGTATAATCTTCTCTTCCAGAAGTTTAAGCCTTTGCGGAATATCAAGCTTTTCAACGACATCGGTTTCCAGACGAACAAGTTCACTTCCCGCACGGTCTATCGCATTGAGCTTTTCCTGAAGTGCACGTGTAGGGGTGGCATCCCAGATAGCAATTGCTATATTCTGTATCTTATCATCGCTGTCTATAACGGGGCACGCGGTAACTTCGAAATATTTACCTTCATCATTTATGGTAAACCTTCGTGGAATGATATAATCCGAGATTTTTCCGCTCTCGGTATCAAACAATTCGGTACATCGTTTTGAGAGTTTATCAATTACCGCATTCGAAAGTTCATTAAGTTTACAGTTACTCCAGATAACTTTTCCGTCAAGCCCCAAAATTGCAACACCTTGGCCTATTGTTTCCAAAATGACAGCTGCTTGCTCCGCAACCGCTGCCCGTTCGAACGGAAGAAATTCCTTACCTTCCGAAATTACAAAATAAAATTGACCCTGTCTCAATTGCGACAGGGCCTGTTCTAAACTATCTACCTTAACTATCTCAAAATGCTCGGATAGAAGGTCTATAATCCCATTATACTGTTGCTTGTCTTTCGAAGATTCCGAAACCACCAAAATACGCTTGCATCGCTTGTCTGTCTGAGTATTCACTACAAAATTTACCTTACCCATAAAGATAATCTCAAATTCCAAATTTGAAATTTCAAATCGATAGTAAAACTGCAAATTTCAAATTTTCCGACCCTAATACTGATAGTGGAGGCGGGGGGAATCGAACCCCCGTCCCGTGACAGTTCCAGCCAGGCTTCTACGCGCGTAGCTGATATTTTAAATCTCGATTCAAGGGACTCCTATCAGCAGGATTCCCCGAATCAAGCCCGAAAAAGTCTCGACATCAGGCATTCGGGCGATACCTGAGGTCAAGCCTGCTAACCTGCGCCCTGAAGGACACACAGGCAATGTCCTTCGGACGGACTGCCAATTTTTAGGCAGCCATTGCGTAGTTATTATCGACGCTTAATTAACGTCATCGGGTTTTTAACCAGGCCACCCGATATCCTGGGCACGCAACCTAACCTTCTTCTGTCCGGTCGAAGCCGTTCGCCCCCAAATTGTTAAAGAGCAAAATTACAAAAAATCGCGAAATATATTTCAAAAGACCCCAACGACCCATCGAAAATATCGCTCACATATTAGCTTGACAATACAAAATATCAATAATTTACACTGACCGATTTTAAATATTCGTTTACTTAACTCTTTATTTGCCAATAATTATGCACAAACTGTCATTCCCGCGAAAGCGGGAATCCATACTAACAC
>WFQY01000067.1 GCA_015486815.1 Phycisphaerae bacterium
ATGTTATATTTACAAACAAAGCTGATTTTGGAAACGAGGCGATTATGATTGTAACTATTGACGGACCCGCAGGCAGCGGAAAATCCACCGTCGCAAAACAAATTGCACAACGACTCGACTGGATGTATCTCGATACCGGCGCCACCTACCGCTGTGCAGCTATTATAGCTCAGCGAGAAAATCTCTCCGCCGACCAGACACAACAAATAGCACATAAGCTACGCCAAGCGGATATTAAATTCAAGCCAAGCGATGCAAAACCGAAAGTCTTTCTCAACGACAGAGACGTAACCGAAGAGATTCGAAGCGAAACAATCTCCGAATTAGCAAGCAAGCTCGCAGCAGATCCGGAAATTCGTTCCATACTCGTAGCAAAGCAGAGACAAATCGCAAGCCAATATGCGAATATCATCACCGAAGGCAGAGACCAAGGCTCAACCGTTTTCGCTGACGCTGACATTAAAATATATTTGGACGCAGCTGACGACGAACGTGCCCGAAGACGCTATCGTCAACTAATCGAGCAGGGCGAACAAGCGGACTATGAGCAAATCTTACAAGCTATAAAACAGCGAGACTATCGCGATAAGACACGAAAAATAAGCCCGCTAACCATCCCCGACGATGCCGTTGTAATCGATACGACCAATCTGAATATCGAACAGGTCGTCGAAAAAATCATTACTCTCATAGAAGACAAACGAAAGGACGCCGGCAAATGAGGCTTTGGTATCGATTCGGTAGAATCTGGTGCAGATTATATTTCAACTGCCTACATTTCGGCAGGGTGTATAATCGCCAGTTCGTCCCGCAAGACGGACCTATTATTCTCGTCAGCAATCACCAGAGCTTTTTCGACCCCGTACTCGTTGGCTACGGACTCGACAGAGAGATAGACTATATGGCTCGCGATTCTCTGTTTAAGAATCCCATTTTCAAAAAGCTCATCATCTCGCTAAATGCTTTTCCCGTTAGGCGAGGCGAAGCTGACATCGCTGCGATAAAGGAAACGCTTAGGCGGTTAAAAAATAATCGTGCGGTACTGATGTTTCCCGAAGCGACGCGAACAGCAGACGGTAAGATAAGAGAATTCAAGCCGGGCTTAGCACTGCTCGCGAAAAAGGCACGTGTGCCGATAATCCCCGTGGTTATTGAAGGAGCATACGACGCTTGGCCGCGGACTTCACCCGCTCCGAAACCATTCCACCCCATCCACGTTTCATTCAGCAAACCCTTTTCGCCCGAAGAGATTAAGAATTATTCGCCCGAAGACCTTGTAAGAAAAATCCATTCGCAGATGATTAAGCTACAGAACCAAATGCGTATCAGAATGGGCAAAAAACCGTATGATTATGATCAGCCTATTTGAGCAAGCCAAGTTGAGTCAGTGCCTCGCGGATTTTTTCCCGCTCAGGCTCCCGAAATCGATGAAACGGCTCAGCCATAAAATCATTACAAATCCCCAACACCGATAATGCACATTTGAGACCCTTGAGATAGCTCGATTTGTATTTACCAACGCTATAGATCGTAGTGCTTATCTGCATAACAAGCGAGTGAAATTTCCCTACCTTATCGAGATCCCTCTCGCAGGCAGCTTGATACAAATTGACATAAAGCTCCGGATACAAATTAGCTCCGCCACACACTCCGCCATGCCCGCCCAAAAGTAACGTCTCACCGAGCAACTCTTCCGGACCTATCAACAGCGAAAACTTCTCATCATCGCGAAAAAGATGCTGAAGCTGATGAAAATATATCATATTCGCTGAGCTATCTTTTAAGCCCACCACTCCGTCAAGACTCGCAAGCTCCTTTACCGTCTCAGGCTCAAACGATACCTTAGTCAAACCTGGCATATTATATAAAAACAATGGCAGTCCAAGCTCCGGCTCGAGATGCTGAATATATTCGATAAGCTCCGCTTGACCAGCGGGAAAATAATAAGGACCAGCTAATACGACAGCGTCCGCTCCTACATCTTCCGCCCGACGAGCTATATTTATGGATTCGACAAAAGACGTGTCCGTTATCCCCACCAATACAGGCACTCTGCCCGCTACCTGTTTGACCGTCCGCTCGATAAGCTCGTATCGAAACTTATAGCTCAAACTCGGCGCCTCACCGGTCGTTCCGAGTATAAACAAACCGTGTACTCCGCCCGAAAGAATATGCTCGATAAGTCTCTCTAATCCTTCGATATCAAGCGTATCTCTATCGACCAATGGTGTTACCATAGGCGGGATAATGCCCCTAAGCGGTTGTAGCTTTTCGGACTTATTGTTCATCTTTCAGTAAATATCCGCTTCGCTTCGCCAGCCAGATAGAACGAGCCGGTAACACAGATAATATCACCCGTCGTAACTACCGAGTTAGCGATTCTCAGTGCCTCACGAAGCGTCCTTGTCCATTGTGCCATTCTGCCCGTACGTTCTTCGAATTTTATCGCTAAATCCTCAGGGTCAGCCGACCGTACCGAATTGCTCTGCGTAAAGATTACCTTGTCAGCTCCCATAGATACATACTCGAGCATACCGTCAATATCTTTATCCGCAGCACAGCCGAAGATTACCACCATCGAATCATAGCTGATATGCTGACCTATCGTACGGATAAGTGCCTCTATGCTCGCAGGATTATGCGCACCGTCTATCAATATCCGCGGATCGTCGCAGATAATCTCCATTCGCCCGGGCAAGCGTGTCTTGGCTAATCCTTCCAACGCTTTATGGTCGTCTATTTCCCAACCTTTAGCTTTCAACGCATCAATCACCGAGAGAACCAAACCGCAATTTATCGCTTGATGCTCTCCGGGCAACGGTACCGGCAGATGCTCGTATTTACCATGCTCCGCTGTCAGACATATTCGAGTATGAGGTCCCGACGACCTGCTCGATTCGAATCGATAACTGAAATCTATATCCTCGCCGGTAAATTTTATCGGTGCCTTTGCGCTCTTAGCCGACTTAACCAACACCTTCTTAACTTCCGAATGCTGAGGCACACTTATAACAGGAACACCCGATTTGAATATTCCCGCTTTTTCCTCCGCTATACTCGATAATGCATTACCAAGCTGATATGTGTGGTCATAGCTGATGGAAGTAATAGCACAAACCTCAGGCTTGATTACATTGGTACTGTCAAGCCGACCACCCAGACCCGTTTCTATTATCGCAATATCAACTTTCTGCTCGGCAAAGTACATAAAGCCTATCGTTGTGATTATTTCGAAAAATGTCGGGCGCGATTTCTCATCAAAACTACGCAAGACAGGCACAAGCTGATTGAGCAGCCGGAGAAATTCCGATTCCTCTATCATCTGTCCGTCTATCATTATCCGCTCACGCATATCTACGAGGTGAGGCGAGGTATAAAGACCCACTTTATGATCACAAGCCTGCAGCATATTCGCAAGCATATGCGCACAGGAACCTTTGCCTTTTGTCCCCGCTATATGCACCGACTTGAATTTCCGGTGAGGCCTGCCAACTGCGGAAAGTATCTTTTGCATTCTTGACAGATTGAAGGTAGTATGGTTATATCCGACTCGAATCATACGTTCGTAATCGGTAAACGTCTCCAAAAATCGCATAGCGGTAGAATAGCTACGCAAGCCACCCGAGGGCCTGCTGCTACGCTTTTTGGTTACACGCTTTTTGGTACTGCTTTTTGTTTTCGTTGCTAAAGCTGCCATTGCGGACATTGTAATATCAGACTCCTATTTAGTCAAGATAAACTAACTTAAAATTAACAAAATTTTGTATTTTATTGCCAACAAAGCACAAATGTTTATTTCGCAACAATTTACAAACAAATTTTGGGCTCCGAAAATACATTATATATGTATTGCTCTCGCAGCTATAACAATGCTAAGATTTTGCAACACAAAGGCTTATGCCCAAACTACTAATCCTGTTGCTCCGGATGGTCTCCTTACCCGAAATGAGGAAAAGCTCATCCATAGCTTACCGACCAATCCTGAAAAAATACCAGCTTGGCTTATAGCCGAGCTGTTGCCTCGTTCTACGAAATTACATCGTGGACTTGTCTCCAATAACTATAACTTCAATTCCATAAAAATCGTTCAACTCAATCAATTGCTTGCCAATCCTGATAAATATCAGGCTAAACTTATTGCCCTCAAAGCTCTTTTCGCAACTTCCGAGCCTGTTGCCGAGAAACTAAATTTAATTCCTCCCGACCGCTGTTGGTCAGTTATTTCTTTAGACGTCAAATATTTGCATCCTATACAATGTTTTACGTCTCAACGCCCCTGCAAGTTCCGAAAAGGCAGGCAAATTTATATTATTGGATATTATATCAC
>WFQY01000068.1 GCA_015486815.1 Phycisphaerae bacterium
TGCAATTTTTGTGCCCTCAATGACGCTGGAACTTGCATTTTGCACGTCTCTATTTAATATTTATTTCTTACAGAGCGGGAGCGCTCGAAATATTCGTCTAATAATTCGATTTCAAATTCTTTTGCAAGCTCGACAGCTGACTTTGTTATATTGCTCGTAATCATCACCGACCCGACAAAACCCGGATCGTAAATTTCGACATCTTCACCATATTTGCTTTTTAATGCCTCGAGCTTTTCCCAATTAAAATCCAAATGCGCCAGACAATAATCGAGATTGACCGTCTTAACGACAAAATCGAAATAATTCGTCGTCGTTGCAATAACCTCTCCGAACGGATTGCGTATCTGCGAAGGGCAAGGTTTTGGCGATACCGCTCCGACAAAATATGCTCGGCAGCTATACGCCCAATTCCCCTGAACGACATCTCCGCCATGATACATCGATGAGAACAGAATCAAATCGGGCGATTGTTTGACATATTGCAGCCGAAGTTCGTCAAAATTCAAATCGAAGCAAATAGCACAAGCGACCCTTCCGAAATCACATTTTATAACGTCAGCCTTTTTGCCGGGAAGGACGTCAACTTCCATTTCCGGAATCGTAGGATGATTTTTATCATATATGCCCGCGACTTTTCCCTCGCGATTGTAAAGCACCGTCGAGTTGCGAAATGTCCCGTCTTCAAGCTCGCGAATAGCGGGATATGTAATATAGCATTTTCGCTCTTTCGCTATCTGTGCGAAGAATTCGCCCATCTCATTTTTACGCACTTTGTAATATTCAATCGCATCAGCTGGACCCATTTGATCGGGTCTGTCGCATACCTCCGGTATTACAATAAGATCCGGATTGTCAGGCAGTACTTTGTTTAATTCCTTGCGCCAATGTTCTTTCATTCGCTCGACTATCTGCGAATACGATAGTTTCGCATCAACGGAAAGAGGCTGTGGCGATACAATTGCAATTTTAACTAATCGAGACATAATTTATGTCCCTCCGACTAAATTAAGATAATATTCGGATATATCAAAGATTCCGCCACTCGTTTTATAAAATTCGTCATCGAGGGTAAATATTCCGTTTTTCGGTTCAATCCAAGAGGCGGGATACGACGGATGATATTTTTTCATCTGCTCCCAGTTTTTGTAGTTCTGATGGCCATTCGATTCGAGCAGGCCTATTTTCAAGCCCGGAAATCTCTTAAGCCGGGCAGCGACGGTCTTATTCCAATCGACCAAAATCGGATTTACCGTAAGGTCGGCACAAAAACAAGGTACATCGTTTTCATATGCGAGTTTAGCGATTTTCAGCGACATACTCATTGTCTTTGCGATAGGCTTCAAAGCTATCGCCTTATATCCCATCCGGATTCGCTCCAAAGCATCTTTGTCGGAATGTGCACTTTCGTCAGCTGCTAATCTTACCGGAATATCCGATACATCGACTTTGTATTCCTCGGGGAATGGCTCTTCCATAATTATTATTCTCTCTCGTGCTCCGATTGACTCTGCGAAATCCAGTAGCTTGAGAAGTCTATCTTTCGAGTCATATCGGCCATTGGCATCGAGATAATACGGAATCCAGCCTTGTTCGGTATAAGGTGTTTCAAAATCGCGGACAGCTTCGTGTATCGTTTTTATTCGCTGCTTGTCCCATTCGAGCATCTTTTCCTGCGAGCCGTCTTTGTCGGGATCCGCTCCGACTTTTATCTTCAAAAGAAAATATCCCGACTTGACAGCTTCGATGATTTTTTCGAGCGGTACGTTATAACTCATCAGCGGAATATTTATAAGCCTGTCTTCCTTAGACGATAACGCGGGCTTGATATCTTCGGGAATTAATTCGTCGAAATTTTTCGTCCCCTTCTCTTTTGCATATAACATCCAGACAGCATTATCGAAAGCGACAAGTGCATTCAGAGCAAAAGTCAATCTCAGCTCGGGGTTATCCGTTACTTTTTTACCATATTCATAAACGTCAGGCAGTATTTTTTCCAGCAATTCGATAGGCGTCTTGAAATCCGTATCTTTTGCAATCTTAGCTGCGTATGAGGTTATCAGAAACATCATCCCGTTACCCGTCGCTTCGGAATAGTTTGAAAATATTTTCGCATCCGACCAAAGCGTGCTTTGAGTAGCTAACCCGAGCCCGATATTTTCTTTTTCATCTATCAGTTTGACAATACTCTGCCATACGTCGGTTATATAGCCACCTTTAAATCCGAACGGTGCAAGCAGTGGCTCACGCTCAAAATTACAATTATTCGTTTCGATTTTCATACTATTGTTCCTTTCTTCGGATAGTTTAGGATTTATCTCTCTCCGGTCTCTCCGGTCGATATATCTCAAAGGGCGGATGAAATATCTTTTGACCATTTGCAGGTGTAAGGCAATTGCCTTCGAACAGTTTCTTTAGAATATCAAACGCTAAGCCTGCTGTTTCCGATTGACTATAATAAGCAATATATGCATTATCCTTAAGCCTTAATATTGTCGAATTTTCAGCTAATACCCCCAATGCGATTTTTCTCTCCGCATTGAGTATCACAGACAGTGCGATAATCGGAAGATATCCGCCCATAATGATAACCGAATTTATTCCATCTTCGATAATCTCCGATGTTATCTCTCTTATATTCGATTCGTTCGCATCACGAATAAATCTATGCCCGATGTTTAACGATTTCGTCCCTTCGATATATCCGTCCCGTGCGAGTCTGTGATTCGAAGCGGAGAGATTTCCGATAAAGCCGATTTTGCAATATCCGTCCGCTGTCATCATTTGAGCTAATTGAGCGCACGCATTGAATCTGTCTTCCAAAATGCAGATGTTTTCTTCGTCTTCTATTCCCAAAATCACATAAGGCTTATTCGCAGCACGTGCTATTCGAATAGCTTCAGCGTTTACTTTCATCAGGAATATCAAACCCTTCGGATTGGTTTGCTCTATCAGCGAACCATTCCGAAAATCGGCAGAATCGGGATAGGTCAGCTCTATCGAAACGTTATTTTTGTTGCCCGCTTCGATTATTCCCTGCCAATATCCCATTATTTGCGGATGGTCGTCCACTATCGGGATAGACGAAACCACCAATATCTTATCGAAATTCGTATTTCTATCAGCGACGAATGTCCCTTCTCGTTCCATTCGCTGAACAAGTCCGAGGTTTTCAAGCTCGGTTAGTGCCCGATTTGAGGTAATATTCGAGACGTTAAATTCACGTGCTAACGCGACAAACCCAGGGAGTTTATCGCCTGGCTTATATTCGCCTGCGAGAATTTTTTGTTTAAGCTCATTGACTATTTTTTGGTATTTCGGAATACGCATATATGTATATATACAGCGAATAAAGGCGTTTGTCAACTTGTTTTAAGATTTTAATTGACAAAATATTGTAGATATACTATTCTGTATATATTATATATTTATAATATTTGAAGTGTTTAAAGCTGAAAGGAGTATCCGAATGAGCAAAAAAGTTTCCGTTGCCCTTATCGGCGCAGGTGCGATGGCAAATGCAATGCACTATCCGTCAGTAACTTCCTTCGATGATGTCGAAATTCTCGGGCTATGCGATATCGATACGGAAAAGCTCAAAACGACAGCAGAAAAATTCAATATAAAAAGCACCTTCAGCGATTATCGCGAGATGCTCGATAAGACCAAACCCGATGCGGTCTATGCACTTATGCCACCATATATATTATTTGACGTTGCAATGGATGTCCTCCAAAGGGGGCACAATCTCTTTATCGAAAAACCGCCCGCTGTTACCGTCGAGCAGACCCAAGCCCTCGCAAAAGCAGCGAAAGATAAAAGCGTGATAACCGCTGTCGGATTTCAAAGGCGATATCACCCCACTGTCAAAAAAGCAGCTGAGATGGCATCGAAAAAAGGAAAAATCCATCAAATAGTAAGTAGCTTCTATAAATGCCTGCCTCCGCAAGACGTTCATCCTTATTATCGCGGTGCGATAGATATACTTCGAAGCGATGCTATCCATGCTCTCGATGCTATTCGATTTTACGCCGGTCTGGCGGAGGTCAAAAAAGTCGTTTCCGAAGTAAGAACCCTCGACTGCTGGTATCCGGTAAGTTTCAATGCAATGATTTATTTTGATAACGATGTCCTCGGAATCCTACAAGCTAATTGGCGGACAGGCAAACGAATATTCAAATTCGAATTTCACAGCCTTGATGCTTCCGCCTATGTCGATATAGACAAAACAGCAGCTATATATTATGATGACAACGAACAAGCGGTCTTCGAGACTACCGTTAGCGAATTTGTCGATTCCGATAAGCCTTATATTGTCCAAGGCTTTTATGCGGAAAACCGTGCGTTTATCGACGCAGTCAAAGCAGGCTCCGAGCTTCACAACAATTTAGCAGATGCTGTCAAAACGATGCAACTGGCGGATATGATTTACCAAAATGCAATAAACAAATAATGCGATAAACAAATAGTTCTTTTACGGAGAAACGGCTATGCTGAACGCACTTGCAAAAATCAAAAA
>WFQY01000069.1 GCA_015486815.1 Phycisphaerae bacterium
CTAAACTCGACGGCACCGCCAGAGGCGGAATTGTCATTGCAATCCGAAATGAGGTGGACATTCCCGTAAAGTTCATAGGCGTAGGCGAACAGATAGAAGATATCGAACCATTCAATCCGGAAAAATTTGTCGATGCCTTACTTGGCGAAAGTTCCGAGCAGTGAGTATTGAAAAATGTCAGAATACACAATAAACATTTATAGTTTAACGAAATATTATGGAAAACGATTGGGAATAGGCGAGCTTAGCCTAAACGTTCCCGAAGGGTGTATTTATGGCTTTTTAGGCCCGAACGGAGCAGGCAAAACCACGACAATCAGATTGATTATGGGCTTTTTGAAGCCGACCGCAGGAACAGCGAGAGTAGCTGGCTTTGATATTCTCGAAGATACGCTCGAAGTGAAAAAAAACGTCGGATATCTGCCGGGCGAAGTCAGACTCCTAAATCATCTCAATGGCTATTCGACAGTTAAGTTTATCTCTGCAATGCGAAAATGCAAATGTACTGACTATGCAAAAAAGTTAGCGGATACTCTTGATTTGGATCTCTCACTCAAAGTGCGTTTTTATAGTAAGGGAATGCGCCAAAAACTCGGCTTGGTACTTGCGATGATGCATCAGCCGAAAATACTCATACTTGACGAACCGACCACAAGCCTCGACCCACTCGTTCAGAAAACGGTTTACGAACTGCTAAAATCTTATGCCGATGATGGTGGCACGGTATTTTTCTCAAGCCACATCATAAACGAGGTAGAACGAATTTGCGACAGGGTCGCAATCGTTCGCAACGGCAGGCTCGTCGAAGAAGCAAGCATAGATGACCTTCGTGCGGAAAATGGAAGTTTGGAAGATACCTTTATGCGGTTTTATCAGCGGAGTGGCAAACAGTAGATGAAACAAAAAACAAAAGAAACAGAAAACATATCACCTATTATCGCACCTCTTTGGTGGCGGATATGTAAAGACTATTGGTATATAACACTTGCGTGCAGTGCTGCATTGTTTAGCTTCCATTGGCTATTTGTGAGCTTTCTGCCGATGTATGGCAATCGTTATCGAATCATCAGAACGATGAGACATCTGCCGAAATTCGTACGCTCGATGATTGGTGAAGATTTGATCTCAATTACATCGACAACTTCACTTGGGGCGTTCGCATATTTGCACCCGATAACACTTACGCTACTGATGGCTTTCGCTTTGATGCTTCCTACGTGGGTAATAGTAGCTCAAATCGACAGAGGCACGATAGATATCATACTCTCAACGCCGCGTTCGCGAACAAAATATATGCTCACAACAATTTTCGCTGGTATGCTCGGCGGTGCAATATTGGTAGGCGCAACTCTTTTGGGCACATACATTGGCGTTCAAAAAACCAAGCTACCCGAACCATACCATTTCGACAGAGCTGTTATCTGTGCCATCAATCTTTACGCTCTGTATTTTGCGCTATTGGGTTTTGCTTCGTTACTAAGCGCAATGTCTTCAATACGGAGTTGGGCTATCGGCTGGGGATTGACGATATCGGTTTTCTGTTATATGCTTCATTTCTGTAGCGAATGGTGGGCGTGGGTAAAACGATTTGCAAAATATGGTCCGTTACATTATTTTCATCCCATCAAGATAGCAGCTGGCTATGATCCGCATAAGGACATTATTATATTATCTGTAGCTGGTGTTATATTTTTTATATCAGCTGTGATATGGTTTGTAAAACGCGATATTGTCGTTATATGATATGCGAGGAAAATTATGCCTGATATATTAACAGTCAGTTATGCTGGTAATGAACTTTGGCGGTATCTCGCTTTATTCGTAATTATCCTTATCACATTAGCTTGCAGCAGAATCATCAAATTCATTCTCGATAGGCAAGCGAAATTCTGGGCTGCCCGAAGAGAATCTGGCGTTTTGGAAGTATTTTTGAAATGTTTCATCCTGCCAGCACAGATGGCGGTAATTGCCGGCGGATTATATCTTTCGCATCTTACATTAAAATTTGCAGCGAGCGGGAGAAAAGCGATCGGGTTAAACCCTTCCATAAAAACTTTATGGATAAATGTTTGTAATGTTTTGGTTACCATCGCCATCGCATTACTTTTCTATAAACTTGTCGATGTACTCGAATATTATCTCGTCCGCTGGACAAGTAAAACGCGAACGAAACTCGACGATATGCTCGTTCCGGTACTGCGTAAAGCGATGCGGGTAACTATTGCGATATTAGCGATTTTGTTTATTGCGCAAAATGTTTTAGGCAAAGACATAAGCACGATTCTTGCAGGTCTTGGCGTCGGCGGTTTAGCTGTCGCTATCGCCGCCAAAGAGACGATAGCAAATTTCTTCGGCTCGGTGATGATTTTTTCCGACAGACCGTTTCAGATAGGCGATTTGGTCAGATTAGGCGATTATTACGGAACGATAGAAGAAGTCGGATTTCGTAGTACGCGATTGCGAACGCTTGACGGACATCTGATAACGATACCGAATGCTAACGTAGCGAATGCAGCTATCGAAAATGTAACTCGTCGGCCCTTTATCAGAAAAAATTTCAGTATAACGATTACTTACGACACACCGCCTGATAAGGTACAAGAAGCTGTCGATATTATAAAAGATGTTATAACCTCCGTTCCGCAAACAAGTAGCGATCCGGAACTTCCGCCTCGCGTATATTTCGACAATTTCAACGATTGGGCGTTGAATCTGCTCGTATATTATTGGGTCAAGCCTGCTCATTGGTGGACGTTTCTTGAAGTTTCTCATCAGATAAATTTGGAAATTATGCGCAGATTCGCAGCTGAGGGTATTGAATTCGCATTTCCGACACAAACTCTGTATCTCAGAAAAGACGAAGCAGAATAAAGTCGGTTTCAGATCCAATAC
>WFQY01000070.1 GCA_015486815.1 Phycisphaerae bacterium
ATATAGGGTTATAGAGGCGGTTTATAGCCGATAGAGATATAGATATTATGAAAACGATTACCCAAACAAGGCAAAATACGGTAACTTTAAGACACATAGCGGAGCAAGCAGACGTCAGCATCGCCACCGCTTCCAAAATTATCAGTAACTCGTCGGAAATTAAGCGTATAAGCCCCGAAACTATCCGCAGAGTAAGCAAAATAGCTAAAGAGCTCGGATACAAACCGAATATAAATGCCAGATCGCTTGCAAAACAAAAAAGTATGATTATAGGCGTATATGCAGCTCCTCATCCGGGAAAAAGAATCAATGAATTTTATGTCAGCCCTATTATCGAAGGTATTTCGGAAAAAGCAATTGAACACGACTATGACGTTATGCTCATAGATTTTGGCAGATATGATAAAAATTTAACATCCGCTATCGAGAAATTTCTCGTTAGGCGAATCGACGGACTTGTCCTTATCAATGTCCACGTGGAAAACAAGGTAATAGACAAACTAAGAGCAGTTAATATGCCTTTGGTGGCGATAGATAATTTCGCAATGCTTCCGGTAGCGTCGGTAAATTTGGATAATTTCATTGGAATTCATAGCGTCGTTTCGTATCTGCATTCACTCGGACACAGAAAGATTGCCTTTCTTAGTGAATTGACAGCGGAAAAGATGCCCGATCACATTAAACGAAAAGAGGCTTTTGATCAAGCGATAAGGAATTTTGGGATCGACCGTGATTGTGTTATTGTCGAATATCCGCAAATCGATATGCCAGTTTCTCGCGAAGGCGATTATTGTCAGGAAGACGGATATCGAGGGATAGATTGGCTGATCAGGAACCAAAAAGAATTCACCGCAGCTATAGGCTATAATGATCTTGTAGCTTTAGGGGCAATGAGGAGGCTAGCTGAAGAGAATTTGCGGATTCCCGAGGATGTTTCACTTGTCGGCTTCGATAATTTAAGTATTAGTGAATATGTGAATCCTCCTCTAACGAGTGTTTCACATCCTGCTAGGCAGATGGGAAAAGAAGCTGTGGATATGCTAATAGAATTTATCGAACATTCTCCGATAAATGTTTCACAAAAGAGTGTATTGCTCAAGCCCGAGTTAATCATACGTAGATCGTGCGGAATATGTAACCGTTAATGTAATGTGTTTATATTTTTAAATGAAAGGAGCACAAAAATGAAGACAAGAGGAACGAAATGGATGATGTTGGGTTTGGTATTGGGTTTGGTGTTTGTTGCGCAGGCGTCCACCTTCTCGGATGATTTCGAGACGTATTATGATCCGGGGTTGAATACGGGAAAGGGAGATTCGCATTTGAATCCTGCTGCGTGGTGGGCAAGTGGAAACGCAAACTATGGTTCTGAGACAAACAACGGTGATGGTGTAAACGATTATCTGCATCTTGCCTGTGGCGGAGGAAGTTACCAAACGGCACGGTTCGGTTCTATTGAAGATGGCCTCGGATTTAATAATGCCAATGGGCAGAGATACGTTGTCGATGTGCTGAACTATGCAACTACCGGCGGTAAGATACGTGTTGGTGTTATAGACAAAGACAGCACCAGTTACTATGGTTCAAACAATGCATTTATCTTTGAACTTACGAACAATTATTTCACTCTCAAATACAAAGACAAGGACTATGGCGACAGTGATAGCGGACATGGTTTGTGGTGGGGTAATTATAGTGGCAAGATTACAAGAATAGAGCTTATTCTTACCGACACTACCTATCAAGCGAACATTGAAGGATTAGGCGGAACTTGGAATGTTGGCGGAGCATCAAGTGGTAATCACGGAATGAGCAATCCGCTGGATAAAGGTAAAATGATACTTGCACTTCGAAACTGGAGTCCTGCAAGTAGTCCGTTTAATGCGGATTTTGATAATGTTTTGTCCGAACCGGTACCCGAACCTGCAACGATCGGGCTGATTGGTCTTGGCGTATTAGGATTTATCCGCAGAAGGTAGAAACGTAGGCAGTTGGCTGTAGGGGCTGGAACGTAGAGAGTAGGCCATTAGCGGTAAAGTGTAGAAGAAGTCGGAGGGTGCGGGTCGTGCCGTGCCCTCTG
>WFQY01000071.1 GCA_015486815.1 Phycisphaerae bacterium
CATCCAATATCATTCGTCCGGAATCGGATATTCGTATCGAAGAATTATTAAGCTCATCAAAGGCTTGACAACCATCACCGCTAAGACCAATAGCTCGCTTATCAATATCAATAACAAGATTCCTGAGGGGCTTAAAATTCCAATTGGCGATAACAAGCAATACTTCATTTTTCTTAACGTAAGCACTTACAAGGATATTCCTCGCCTTAACCTTAGCGGGCGGATTATGCGACCAGTACGGAACAAACTTCGAGGTCGTCCACCAATTATCCATAATATCCCAATATGGCTTGATGTCGGGCCAACTGCCTTTCCTAACGTTCCATATCGCAGGCATTACCTTGTGAGGTAGGCATAACGCCATCGTTTCGGTGATAGGAGTCCGTTGGTAAAAAGCATAAAGAGGATACCACGTATAAGGTGTGCCGTACTGATTCTTCATACTCATCGTACGGAAAAACGCGGGTGTCATCTCTGTGTATTCTTTCCGCCCCTGATCCGCCCATTCTTCACCCTGATATCCACCGTCGCAGAACCCCGCCCAGGCAGCATTGTCGAGATGATGATGATAAATAATTCCGTTACGTCCGCCGGTTTTATAATATGTATATACGCGTTTATGTAACTCGCGCATTGCCCATAGATTTACCGTCTTATGACGAAGACCATCGTCGCCAATATAGCCACAGCCGTGATATATATTATTGCAACCGTTTTCCGAAGAAACGTCCAAGTACAAACCATTGATTCCGGTTTCCAAAATACGCTTAGCTGCATATACCTGAAAGTCAAGCCACGAACTACACGGACAGGCAGCTATCATCATCGCATTCTGATAATTTAACCACGAATAGCCGCCCGGCATAAGTTTCCATTCTAAAAGATGACGTTTGGTTTCGGGCGCACTCGTATCCATTGCAGACCAATATATACCATCGGTTACAACCTTACAGCCAAACTTGTTGAGCTTGTGAATGATTCCAATCACATCGGCACGCTGACGACCCGCCCGACGAGGATAACGCTTGCGAGGGTCAGGATTGATAACCTTATAATGAGAATCGTACCTTAAGTATCGACCACCGATGATAATAGGACATCGTTTGAATAGCTCGGGGTCTATCTTATCTACAGGCGGATCAACGACGCCAACAGGCCCGATACAAACATGCCACGCATTCGGATTTTTCGGCTCGGGGCGTATGGGCAGCCCCATCCACGCATATTCGTAATGCAACGTTGCCTTGTTCGGCAATACACTGTGATTTGAAGTAAGGTGAATGCGAATATCCCGAAACTTACCTTTGTTAGTGATTTCGATATGCTTGTTGCCTTTATGATATTGATCGCTTATGGTCATTAAACTAACGCCTGTATCATCGTCACCGACAAAAAAGTTATAGAAGAACTTGTCAGGCCAAATCCAGCCTTGCGGACTATGCCAAGTCAACGCAATCAATCGTGCTTTGCCTTTATACATTCCGTCAAGATTCGCTGCATACCCGCCGGCAAGTCCGTCTATCATATTTGCACGAGCATAAAGAGCTCTATCGTTATATAAGGCAAAGTCAATAAAAAGGTCGCGTATTTTAGTCGGTCTCAACGGCTTAAAGTTTATTTTCCATAAAGAAAATCCATCATATTCGAGTGTGAGATTTCCTGTTATTTCGAAGCTATCCGAGGCGCCTTTAATCGTCCAGCTTACTTTTCCGGGCGTTTTACTTGTCAATTTCAGTTTGGTAAAATCAATATTTTCGCTGCCTCTGTTTGTAATCAGTTTGAGCGTCATTGGCAGAGCTAACAATTTTTTGCCACGCGCAATAATCTGTTCGGCAAGGCCGCTATCCGCAATCGTATATGTACGCTCAGCAACAATCGCTTTTTTATCAGCGATTTTAATTGGCTGCCACGGCGGAGGAATCTGCTCCATAATTCCGATTTTATTATTTGCCCATTCAGGAATCCCCAGCCAAACCTTAGGCTCTGTCGTTTTCGTAATGATTTTACCATTACTTATAATTCGAGCTTCTACGGAATAATATCCTTTTTCCGATACCCGCCAATGATTCAAATCGGATAAGATACGTCGATTTTTGGGAATATCCAGAAGGAACTTTTTCGTCGATTTACCGTCCGTCAGCTTGCTAACCAAAACTTCGATCTTACTGTTCGGTAATATATTATTCACCCGAGTAACATCGATATCTACCATCAATCCGCCCGTACGTGCCAGAGGCACACAGGTCAATCGAAACGGTGAACTGCAGATAAAATCGAAATATTGATGACAGAGGATTTCATCACTATCAATATCTTTAACCGTAATATCGCATTTTGCCTTTATTTTCGTATAGGTTTTTATCTTCCCGTCAATTTTCAAAGGGGCGCTTTGCGGGGGGTGTTTTATGTCTATAACTTTGTCTTTTCTTATCAATGCACCTTCGCCAGGAGAGGTAATTTGCACTTTTACATTAACTTTTCGTTTCGTTGAGCTGTAGATATTTCCGCGAATTGCAACTTGTCCTGTCTGCATATCTCCTAACTTGAGAATCTTGACTACAGCGGGCGCTTCGGAAAATTTTATCAAACCGTAATGTTCATACCGGTCGAAGCCAACGCCCGTACAAACCGATGAAGTCCAATCTTTTTCGCTGCGATGATTGCCCGTGGTAGCAAAATCTCTGCAGAATAGTGCCCGCCAAACTTCTCCGTCCTTCGGAGTCGATACACCCAGGCCGGAAAACGGAATAGCAAACTCCGCAAACCATCTGCCACCTGCAAGATATTGATTCATTTTGATTGAGCATTTATATCGAATTCCGTTTATTGGTTTACCTTTGGTATTGACCCACCGCTGAAATAGACCTTCGTTCATATTACCCATAAGCTGACAGAATATCTTGCTATTTTTTCTTAGCCAAACTTCGATAAAATCGAGGTTATCTGTTAGGTCTTTTTTTGTAAGTTTTCCTTTTTTACCGCGAGCAGGATCGCCCGAAGATGCAAAATCGGAAACAAATGCGAGATATATATTCTTATCATCATAGCCAGCGAATACTACCGTTTGACGGTCGGATAGCAATCCGTCATAGGCAGAAAAACCGGTTATAGCTGACGCATATTTCCATTCGTCAGGTTTGATAATACCATCTATAACGGGAGCGGTTCTCAACTTCGGTATTATTAATACCGCAGGTTTGCCGGAGATTTTGTTTTTTTCCGGAAAAGTAAAGTACAATTCATCTAATTTAAGAAATTTGGTTTTTGTGTCCTTAAAAGCATTGCTATATATGCCTATTTTGGTAACTTTTCCGAGTTTGTCTTTGCTCAGGTCTAATTCCACCCTGTCCCATTTTTTCCAACCAACACCGCCAGGCGTTTCTTTTACAACGCTTTTCAGTCCGCCTTTGAACTGTAAAACCAATGTAAACCCATATACGGAATGTACGTTTTGTCGAATTCTGAAACTCATTTTTCGGGCACCAGTCAAATCGAGATTTTGTGGCTTCCACGCCAGTCCGCCGTGATGGGTCGCTCCGTAGGCTTCGATGGCGGTGCCTTTGGTGCCTCTGACCATTCTAAGCTGAGAGCCATAGTTAGCAGACCAACCGGCTTCGAGAGCTTCTTCGGCAGTGGAAAATTCGATAAAGTCTTTTGAATCGGGAACTTTTATATCACCAAAGGATAATCTTCCGAAGGCGAGCAAGGCAATCACGCAAATATACAATCGCATAGAAGAAGAGACGCTCATCAATAA
>WFQY01000072.1 GCA_015486815.1 Phycisphaerae bacterium
CATATACTTAAAATATTCCTTCAATATTCTTTTAACAGCAGGAGCTGATACGGTTCCGCCGAAATGTCCGATTTTTCTGTCCGGATGCCTAACGGTAACGAGAGCAACAACTTGCGGATTTTCCGCAGGCGCACCGCCGAGAAAACTCGCTACGTAGGCATTAGGCTCATATCCACGACCGTTTCTTCGCGGTATCTGAGCGGTGCCCGTCTTGCCGAACACCTGATAGCCTTTAAGGTCTGCCCTTCGACCTGTCCCTTCTGTTACTACCCGCCGTAAAACCTTTGTTACCATAATCTTAGCTATTTTCGGCTTGACCGCCTGCCTCTGAGGCTGAGGTTCGGTATCCTCAGCGGTGATTTGTCCGTTTTCATCAACAAAGGCACGAATCAATTTTGGCTTTAATAGTGTACCATTGTTGGCAAGTCCTGCAAAGGCGTGTATAAGCTGAATTGCGGTAACTGCTATTTCCTGCCCCATCGGAATACTCGTTGTGCTGTAATCGTTCCATTTATGAAGAGGCCTAACGATACCAACGTCTTCGCCCGGCAGGTCGATTCCGGTTTTTTCGCCGAAGCCAAACGCACGTACCGCTCGATATAATCTGCTGTTGCCAAGTCTTTGTCCTATTATGCCCATACCGATATTGCTTGAATGAATTACGATTTCCTGAAAAGTAAGCTCACCATACGGATGGTGGTCGTGTAATATTCTTCTGCCTATCGTATATGCGCCGTTATGGCAGAAGATTTTTTCATTCATTTTCACAACGCTTGTCTGCAGAGCGTAAGATGCGACGAACGGCTTGAATACACTGCCTGGCTCGAAGGGGTCGGTAATTGCACGGTCTCTTCGAACGTTAGGAGGGACTTTTGCAAATTTGTTCGGATCGACCTGCGGATAGCAGGCGAGTGCGAGCACTTCACCCGTATGCGGTATCATAACAATAGCAGCCCCCGACCGTGCGTGGTAATGCTTACAGGTCTCAGCGAGGATGTCTTGAGTGAATTGCTGAACGACAGCATCGATTGTAAGGATAAGATGTTTTCCGTTAATCGGTGGTTTGCATTTGTTTTTGACGAGCCAGATTTTTCTGCCGGCAGCGTCTCTGATGTAAGTCTCATAGCCTGGCGTGCCTGCGAGTATTTTGTCAAATTTCAATTCGATACCTTCAAGCCCTTTACCGTCTATGCTGACCGCACCGAGCAGATGCCCAGCGAGTGTTCCGCCAGGATATATTCTTTTAGGCTCATAGATAATACCAATACCTCGCAGGGGGAGTTTTTTAATACTGTCAGCGATATCAGTATTGATATCGCGTGCCAACCAGACAAATCGTGATTTGGGCTTTATTTGTAGTAGGTGCAGGATTTTTTCGGGATTTTCCGTGAGTATAGCGGATAGGATGTCAGCAGCTGATATTTTATCTTCGATGATTGCGGGGTCTGCGAATAGCGAAGGTACGAGTTTGGTAGCAGCTAATATTCTGCCGCGCCTATCGTATATTGTTCCTCTGATAGCAGGTAGAGGACGATAGGCTTGATGCTCGCGAATTGCGAGTTTGTTTAGCTTAGGTGCAAGTTTTATGTTGATATAAACCAATCGTCCGACGAGCGCTATCATAGCAGCGATAATCAGTCCGAAGACAATTTGAGCAAAGGTATTTCGCACAGTAGCATTCATACAATCTCCGCAGGCTTCGATAGAAGAAAATCACACAGGCTAACGTTATTACATCGGTAAGGTTAGGGTAAAAAGATTAAGGCTATAGAAATAAAAAGATAAACAAAATAATTTATTGATTTTCTTGTTCTTCAAAACATTGCAGGTATTCTTTAAATACAAAAATTCGATTACGTTGATGGCCTGTAGTTTCGATCAATATATTTCTTTCTACGAAAGCCCGTACAAGATCGCTTGCAGCTTTAACAGATAAATTTGTTATATCCCGAACATCTTTGATTGTTACGACCGGAGAGGTAAATAATGAATGTAATAAAGCCATGCCTTGCTTAGTCCGTTTGCCCATAGTTATAATTTTC
>WFQY01000073.1 GCA_015486815.1 Phycisphaerae bacterium
ATCCTCGATAACGATTATCCCGCTGATAAGATGGAACTTATCGTTGTCGATGGAATGAGCGATGACGGTACGCGTCAAATCGTCGAGAAACTGTCAGCACAAGACTCGCGAATAAAGCTAATAGATAATCCCGAAAAAATCGTCCCGTTCGCAATGAATAGAGCTATAGATATTGCAAAAGGTGAGTATATCATTCGTGTTGATGCTCATTCGGAATATTCGTCCGATTATATAAAATCCGCTGTCGAAGTACTCGAGCGAACAGGAGCTGGCTGTGTCGGCGGTTATATGGAAACACTTGCTGGCGCTGATACACTCGTTGCAAAAGCAATCTCGCTGGCAACGTCGAGTAAGTTCGGCGTTGGCGGCTCGAAATTCAGAACAGGTGGAAACGAAGAGCTGGAAGTTGATACCGTTCCGTTTGGCTGTTTTCGGAAAGAGGTGTTTGAAAAGGCTGGCAAATACAACGTGAAGTTGGTGCGTAATCAGGACATAGAATTATCCACGCGCATAAGGAAAGCTGGCTTTAGGATTATCATATCGCCCGCAATCAAACTCAAATATTATAATCGAGCGACATTTAAATCTTTAAGAGGACAATCGTTTTCGAATGGTAAGTGGAATGCATATACCCTTTATCTTATAGGAGGAGGATTAAGGCCTCGACATCTTATTCCCGCTGTTTTCGTCTTGGGATTGATATTTTTTGGCGTGATATCATTTATATACAAGCCTATGGGGGCATATTTATTATTAGGATATGTAGGATTATATCTTACTTGTGCTATTGTCGAGGCGCTGAGAATATCCGTTAGCAATAAAAGCTTGCTGCTTTTTCCGTTTATCTTATTGAGCTTTGTTCAAATGCACCTTTGGTATGGACTCGGTACGATATGGGGAATGATTTCCGCTCCGTTTATATTTAAATCGGACGATATTAAAACAGAATCGGCAGGGCGATAGTTATATATGCATATTGCCTATTTACATCAATATTTCGCAACGCCAGCCGGTAAAACCGGAACTCGAAGTTATGAATTCGCTAAACGATGGGTACAAGCTGGCATAGACGTTACCGTCATTACATCACGCGCTCAGCTAAGCGAAGACGAATTAGCCAGCGCGGAGCTTATCAAAAACGGGATTCGGCGAATTGTAATCGATGGCATTGAAGTGCTAATTGTCGAAGCTGATTATCATCAAACAATGAGCTATACGGCACGCATTAAATCTTTTATGCAATTTTCCATAGCTTCATCCAAAGTGCTTTTGAAATTGAAAAACATCGATCTGGTCTATGCGACAAGCACGCCCTTAACGATAGCGATACCCGCGATTGTCAAATATAAATTGCATAAAGTCCCGTTCGTCTTCGAGGTGCGAGACCTTTGGCCTTTGGTGCCTATAGCGCTTGGCGTTATCAAGAATCCCATCGCCAAAAAAATGCTATTGAGCTTCGAGCGATACATATACAAACAGGCAAAAGGTATTGTCGCACTTTCACCCGATATGAAGACATATATCGATAAGATTACAGGCTCGCCAGCTAAGACGATCGTCGCACCGAATTGCGCAGATATTGACCTGTTCAAGCCGCTTTCGCCAGAACAGCGTAACAAATTGCGAGCAAAGCTCGGCTGGTCGGATAAATTCGTTATCGTTCATTCCGGAGCGATGGGTAAGGTCAACGGGCTTTATCGAATAATTCCGCACGCTCGTTGGCTACAGGGTGAATTTGGCGATAAGATAATATTCGTACTTATTGGCGAGGGTAAAGAAAAGCAGCACTTAACAGAGCTCGTCAAACAACACGATTTGCATAATATCGTTTTTATGAACCCGTTAGCTAAACGTCAGTTAGCGGAGCTGCTGCCCGCTGCTGACGTCGGGCTTGTTAGCGTTGATAGGATAAAAGAGCTCGAATATAACAGTGCAAATAAGCTGTTCGATTATCTCGCTTCAGGCTTGCCGGTGCTACTAAATTATGGTGGCTGGCAGAAGGAACTGCTCGAAAGTAACAATGCTGGCTTGGGAATTGAAAATTTCGACGAAGATGAATTCAAACGCAATATCGTCAAGCTATATGAGGATTGCAATTTACGTGAGACGATGGGCAAAAACGCCCGCCAATTAGCTCAAAGCGAATTCAGCAGAGACCTTATCGCAGAACGAATAAGAAAGTTTATTGAGAAGAAATGTTGAGTGAAACGTTGAGTGAAGTCCGCCAGCTGGCGGATTGATTATTGATTGATGTCGGAGTTCTCCGCTCTTCGGCGGAATTGCGAATTGGTGATTGA
>WFQY01000074.1 GCA_015486815.1 Phycisphaerae bacterium
CTCGGAGATGTGTATAAGAGACAGAATTATGGCTGGGCCAAAAACTATTTGGGCCTTTGACATAGGTCAGTGCTCGCTCAAAGCGATGCACGCAAGACTTGGAGAAGAAAAGCTCGAAGCTATCGAGCTTGCAGTAATCGAACACGAACAGATATTATCACAGCCTGATGCAGACGAACCCAAACTCATAAGAGATACTCTTAAGAAGTTTTCCGAGCGGTACAACATAACAGCGAATGATCAGGTAATAATCGCAATTCCCGGGCATAGAAGTTTTTCACGATTTTCCAAACTCCCACCAGTGGAGCCGAAGAAACTTGGCGATATTATTGAATATGAAGCTCGTCAACAGATACCATTCGGGATCGATGAAGTTATTTGGGACTATCATATATTTAAGCATGAGGAACTGCCCGATATAGAGGTAGGAATATTCGCTGTCAAGAAGCAGATCATTCAACAATATCTGGAATATTTTCGCGAAGTAGGGATCGATGTAGCAACGATCCAGATAGCGCCGATAGCTATCTACAATGCGGGGTTATTTGAAAATCTTGTTACGGAAAATGCGACGATTTTTGCAGATATTGGCACTCAGAATACGAATTTTCTGATAGCAGATGATTTTAGGCTTTGGACACGTAATATACCACTTGGTGGTAATAATTTTACCGAAGCGTTACAAAAATCGTTCAAGCTCAATTTTACCAAAGCGGAGCAGCTTAAACGGACAGCTGCCACCAGTAAATACGCACGAGCGGTGTTTCAATCGATGAGACCGATATTTTCCGAACTCTCCGCTGAATTTCAGCGGTCGATAGGATATTATACGTCGATCAACCGTGATGCCAATATCGAGCAAGTATATGTGATGGGCAATGCCAATCTCCTGCCCGGATTGATAAAGTTTCTTCAGCAGAATCTCGGGCATAAGATAAACCGATTCGATAATTTTTCGAATCTGACGCTGGCGGAAACGGTAAACGAGACGGACTTTACTGATAATATTCTCTCACTTCAGACGGTTTACGGTCTCGCTATTCAACAGCTTGGCAGAGCGAAGGTCAACACAAGTCTTATGCCACCTGAGATTGTTCGCCAGACTATGTGGAAGCGCAAACAGTACTGGTTTATAGGAACAGCAGCGTGTTTGGCATTGGCGGCTGGTGCCGTTTGGTTGAGGGCTGCGAGCGATGCCAGTGCAATCAAAGCGGATCAACAGCAAAATGAGCCTGCTATCAAAAATATCGTCAATAAGTACTCACAATGGAAGAGCGAATATCAACAATATACCAATCCCGAGTCTTTCAAAAGCCCGCTTGTGAAAGATTTGCAGAAGATTACGACTCAACGGTTGCTGCTGCCGGAAGTATTGGCTGAGATTACTTCGTGTGTGCCCAAACCACAGGACGGATTATCGACGGCAAAGACACCCGAAGAATATATACAAGCAGCTAAAGCAATACCACGAGATCAGCGAAAAGAAATTTCCATTTCGAATATAGACTTTTCGTATGTACCTGACCTTACCGAAGAAGTGCTTGCAAAATTAGAAGCCTCCGCTCGCACCGCTAAACTTCAGACAAAAGTCAAACAACGCAAAGGTGCAGGAGGTGCGGGAGGAATGGGTTTTGGTCCCGGGATGCCAGGTGAGTTCGGTCCGGGAATGCCCGGTGCATTCGGACCTCCCGGAATGATGCCAGGCGGACCCGGAGAAATGCCGCCGGGAAGGAAAGCGAGACATGGAAGAAGATCACGTCGAAAAAAATCCCGAAGACGCAAACGCGAAGCTACGGTTGTAACCACGGAAAAGAAAAATCAGGCATTTGTGATAACTATTTCGGGAGTAACTCCTCATAAAAATGCGCCCAGCTTTTTGACACAAACGATTATGAAAAATCTCGAAGAGAAAAATGCAAAATATGCAAAAGAACATCATCTGAATTTCTGGGTAGATAAAGTAAGTCTTGTGAGCTGTCCACCGTTACTTCCACCGGAGCAAAGAGATCAGCTGTTCAAAGATAATAAATATGACGGGCCTGTTGATCCGCTTACCGGTGAACCGCTGATTAACGATACCTGTTTTACTATTACGTGTGTAGTGCGAATAGGTAATCCGCCTGACGAACAAAAGCAAAACCAAAATAGTTCTTTACAAAATGATAATACCCAAAATACTAAAAAAAGAAGAAGGTCGAAACGCAGGAGACGAGGTTAATATACGATGGAATTTTTAAAGAAAAATCTGATAATCGTTATTTGTGCGATTGTAAGCCTTTTGTCTTTGGTTGCAATATTTGTCGGTCAATCGAAGATAGCAGGAGCTAAAGACGTACTTGCACAAGCACAAAAATATATCAATACTATCGATACCCTTCAGCGAGGAGTGCCCGTAACTACGCCCGACGGTAGGTCAATAAATCTTATACCTACCGACGAAGCTATTAAAAAGCTCAAAGAGATATCTCAACTGTATAA
>WFQY01000075.1 GCA_015486815.1 Phycisphaerae bacterium
ATATATCAAGATAATAAGTAGCGGAAACAAATCGCCCCAAAATCCATACCGACCAGCTTGCTGTCGATAACGGAACGAAAAAACCGGTATAAAGAAACGACGGCAAAACGGTAAGCACCATAGTAATCAAAATAGCAGCTACCTGCGTATTAACCAGAACGGATATCATCAATCCCAATCCGCACGTTCCTATGACATATAAAACCGTAGCAGCCAATAGCAATAGAAAGTCTCCCCGAAACGGTACGTTAAATAAATAAATAGCCAACAAAAAAGTAGCTGCAAAATTGACTATCGCAATAATCAAATACGGAAACAACTTCCCGAGCAACAATTCGACTTTGGTTACAGGCGAACAGTATAATGCTAATATCGATTGCGATTGCTTTTCGCGAACTATGCTAAGCGTCGTAAGCAATGCGGGATAAAACATCAATACGGTAGCAATCAAACCCGGCACAATAAAATTCACACTCTTTAGCTGAGGATTAAATAATACGCGCGGAATAATTTTTATCACACCCTGACGAGGCATAAAAGCTTTCACTCGTTGAGGCACAAGCTTAGGAATTCTCTTTAAGAATTCCTGATGAACCCCCTGAGCATATCCGCGAGTAATCTCGGCACGAAGGGGAATCGTACCATCGATAAGCATTTGTACTTCCGTAGGTATTCCGTGGTAAATATCGTGCTGAAAATTTTCCGGAACGATAAGAGCCGCCCGTAGCTTCGATGTCTGCAAGTCATCGGTTATCTTCTTTAGATCATCATAATAACCTATCATTTTGAAAGTGTCGCTCTGCACGAAACTATCGATGTATTCTCTGCTGAGTTTGGTCTTATCTCTATCGCACACCCCCAAATGAAGATTTTCGACATCAAGCGTCAACCCGAATCCGAACACAATCATAATAAACGGAGGAACCAATAATGCCATCGCCAGATACAAAGGGTCGCGAATAATCTCATTAAATTCACGAACCATTATTGCTCCGATTCGCTGTGTACTCAAAAACTCTGTCATTCCCAAACCCATATTGATATCACCGCCTTAATTCAAGCATTCTTTGCAGCGCAGCTTTGGAATCGATGCTTATCTGCTCATCGACAAATACCTCATTTACCACATTACCGTCAGCTATGTTATCAAGCACCCATAACAACTTAGCGGGGCTTGACTGCTTCATCATCGGACAGTAAGGCTCCGAGCGTGAAAGATTGAAAATCGTTTTTTCCCCTTCATATTGTTTAGCGAGCCTGCTTACCATATCTCTTTCGGTACCAACCGCCCATACAGATTCCCGCGATTGTGCTATATGCTTTATGATAAATTCCGTACTGCCCGCTAAATCCGATAGCTTAACCACATCAAATTTGCACTCCGGATGCACAATGATTTTCGCCTCGGGATATTCACTACGCACCCGTCTGATATCATCAACGGTAAACTGCATATGAATATCACAACAGCCGTTCCACAAAATCATCTTCACATCGTCAGCGATAGTTTCTGTCAACCCGCCTTCACGCAGCTCGGGATTATAAACAAGCATCTGCTCAAGCCCGATTCCCATCCGATAGCTACTATTTCTACCGAGATGCTGATCGGGCAAAAATAAAACAACATCTCCCGTTTCAAACGCCCATCGCAAAACCCTATCAGCATTCCCGCTTGTGCAAATCGCTCCGTCATTCTTTCCGCAAAACGCCTTTATCTCCGCTGACGAATTGATATAGGTAATAGGAACTATTTTTTTACCCGCTAACTTATCCGATAAAACCGCCCAACACTCGGATACCTGTTGATAATTCGCATAATCAGCGAGAGAACAGCCAGCTGATATATCAGGCAGAATAACCTTCTGCGTAGGCTCGCAAAGCATCCTTGCAACCTCTGCCATAAAATATACGCCACAAAAAATGATAAACTCCGCATCCTTCTGGTCCGCTGCCTGCTGCGAAAGTTTCAACGAATCTCCGCTAAAGTCCGCAAACCGAAAGACATCATCCGCCTGATAATGATGCGCAAGAATTATCACCCTGCCAGCAAGCTGACGTTTGCGATTCTCTATGCGTTCGAAAATCTATTCCTTTGTTAAGCTCTCGTAATTCGTATCGTAATCACTCATAACTTTCTTCCTCTATTATCCCAAGCCTGCGCCACTGATCCAACGTCTGCATCGCCTTTTCGATAATTTCCTTATGATCAAAAGCAAGCTCGGGAAGTTTGTCAACATCAAACCATTCCGCCTGCTTAGCATCATCTCCTGGCTGCGTTTTATCAATCGAATTTTTGTCGAATATCGCTATAAATGCAATGGAAATTGTTCTGCCTCGCGGATCTCTTCCGGGCTTACCGAAACAGCGAAACTGCTCGATAAATTTTGGTACCAACGCCGTTTCCTCTCTAAGTTCGCGTCTGGCAGCATCTTCTATATCCTCATCGATTTCCACAAATCCGCCGGGTAGCGCCCAACAGTCCTTAAAAGGCTTTCTCGCCCGCTTTATCAGCAAAACACGCCAAACATTGTTTTTTCGCGACAGACAAACAATATCTACCGTTACCGCAGGTCTCGGATGTGTATAACAATACTTATTCATCGCTCTCATCTCATTTTACTCAAGCCAGCAAACGATATGTAGAAAAATTATTTTTGTAATCCGTCAACCCGCAAAGTATATTAAACATAAGCGAGAAATAATCTATGGACAAAAACGGTATCGAAAAAATACTCAGGCTCGTTTCGGAGAATAAACTTAGCGTCGAGAATGCTCTCGATAAGCTACGATCTCTGCCGTTCGAAGATATCGGCTTTGCAACTATCGATCATCATCGATCGCTACGGTGTGGCTTTCCTGAAGTAATCTTCTGTCCGGGCAAAAGTATTGAGCAAATTACGGAAATTTTTTCCCGACTCCTCGAAGGTGGCGGTAATATCCTCGCGACACGAGCGGATGAGAAGATTTTTCAATCGCTGAAAAGCAAATTTTCCGATGTGCAATTCAATCCGATTGCAAAGACCATCACCCTACGCCAGCAGCCAGCGGATCTGTCAACCGGCACGGTCGGTGTAATCTGCGCAGGAACAAGCGACCTACCTATAGCGGAAGAAGCCCGCCAGACACTCGAAATTATGGATCAACGAACAGAGACATTTTATGACGTCGGCGTTGCCGGCCTACATAGACTGCTCGGACATAGCGAAAAGCTTATGAAAATGAATGTCCTTATAGTCGTTGCAGGAATGGAAGGTGCCCTGCCAAGCGTTGTCGGTGGCTTGGTATCGGTACCGGTAATTGCAGTGCCAACAAGCGTAGGCTATGGTGCAAGTTTCAACGGATTAGCTGCTCTGCTTGGTATGCTCAATAGCTGCGCCGCTAATGTTACCGTCGTCAATATCGACAATGGCTTTTCCGCAGGCTACGTAGCAGCTCTTATAAACAAATTGGCAAAATAGAATCGCACAAATAAAAAAGGTGAGCCGAAAACCGACTCACCTTCTTAAATTCGAAAATTGTATGCATCTTAGACTTTTAAAAACTTACATACTCGAATCCCAGGTTCCACTATTACCTAAAACTCCGTCATCAAGAGGAATCAAGACAGTATCAAAATATTCACCCGACGGCTTGACATACAAGGCACCTGCCTCATCTCTCGGGTTAGTATTTGTCAGCGGATTACCACTATTATCAACGTATGAAGTATAGATATTATCATCATTCAGACCAGCGTGTACTGTCTTGACGAACTTAACACTCGCATCGACAGCCATTACGTTTTGACCTTCCTGATTGTGGTTTGCACTATTGGAATTCTCTTTGTGCCCATCATCAGTAGGATCTATACCATTATTCTCATCACCAGCAATCACAAAGCCAGGCTTAGGTGTAGTGGTATCCCACGGGCCTGCCCACGGATTCTGGAACGAATAACTAATCAAATAACCCACAGACGGATCACAATAGAAATCGGAGAAATATTTAGGACCGCGACGATCACCATTATTATCTTCCATTGGATCTTGTTTATTATATTTCTTCTTTACCGATGGGCAGATAAACGCCTTGGTATCCATAGGTTGATAGTTTGTCCTACAAAGTAGCCAAAGACAACTTGAGACCGTTTTGTCTTTACCAGTAGGACATTTGCTAGCATCGCTTGTGAACGGATCATCAATACCGTTACTGTTAAGATCCCTAAAATAAGCACTAAGGGGGTCGGAACCATCAAAACTGTTGTTTGTGCCTAAGATATTCGCGCCTGTCGGTGAATTCACCTTAGGAAACGACTCATTGTTTGTCTGCGCATATTGAATCATCGCAAGACCTATCTGCCTAAGGTTCGATGCGCACATCGATCGTCTCGCCATTTCTCTCGCACGAGCAAGCGAAGGCAACAATATTGCAATTAATAATGCTATGATTGCAACTACTACCAAAAGTTCGATTAACGTAAACGCTTTTTTACTTTTCATCATAATACCTCCGTAAGACTATTGAAAAATATGTAATTTAATTTTATTAACCGTTAGGCTTCTGATTAGTCCAACCAGAGTTACCTTGATCTGTAAACTCGCTATCTTTAACCGGCACCAACACTGTATCCCACTGTCCGGGATCCACACCACTTATAGCAAACTGGTCTCTCGGCCTTACTGTCAAAACCTGGCTATCATCCGCATCAGGATTACCACTATAGCTATCCTGATCATCCATAGCCGTATAAATATTGTCTTTATCTATACCAACATAAGCGCTCTTTTCGAAGCTTACGTGCCCATCACCAAACATCACATTTTGGCCTTCTTTATTGTGATTGGTACTGTTGACATGTTCTTTCATAGCATTATAGTCGGGCATGCCAGTATTACCAGCTGAATCTTCAAAATATGTCGGATCGCTACCATTATTTGCATCGGCACCGAGCACTATACGAGGGTCAACTTCTGCATTCCACATATCAGCACTGCCGTGTCCACGTTTGAAATTTGTTGTCCATGGCTGAATGAAGGAATAAGAACCGGTCTTTCCAGTGCCTGTATCGCCGCTCTGCCAGCCATCCCACGGAAAGTTCACAAAACAGGTAGCACCGGAACCACTATCATTATTATCAATCAGATTTGCCTTCTGTCCTGCTTCTTCGGAGCTCGGGCAAAGGAATATTTCGGGCTGAGTAAAGTCATATCGGCAGAGAACCCAAAGATTCTGCGACGGTGCCCTATCATCTGTGGTAAACGCCGTAGTAAACGGATCCTCTTCACCATCCTGAATGTTAAATTCCGCCACATCTTCACCGACAACATTACCCGAAGAATAGCTACCAAAAGGAATTATCGGAAATGATGCATCATTCTCATTTCCATACTGATAAAGCGATGTGTAAATCTGCTTGAGATTTGATGCACACGTCGAACGCTTTGCTGCTTCACGAGCCTTTGCCAATGAAGGCAGCAGAATTGCAATAAGCAACGCAATAATTGCTATAACAACCAAAAGTT
>WFQY01000076.1 GCA_015486815.1 Phycisphaerae bacterium
ATATTAATCGGTACAGGATAGCAGATAGGGTTGCCAAAGCACTCGTTACGAAACAGCAGTCTGCCATTCGTGAAACGCGAGCTCGAATTAAAGATCTCGAACCGCTCAAACAACGAGCTGCTCGTGCGGGTATTCCGGAAGCAAGAGTTATAGAAGCAGCGAGAAAATTTGAGCAGGATCCGATGTGGCTTACGGAAGACGAAGCTATTGCGATCGGGCATAAGCTATATTACATCGTGGAGCGTGATAGGAAATCGGCACATATGACTCACGATGGAATATCGGCTGCTCAGGATGAGGCAAAAATCGGCTCGTTTTATGTCGGTGCAAATATGGAATGGCCTCACCTTATCGAAAATGCACTTCGGGCACATATTGTTTATGAGCGAGACAAAGATTATGTCGTGCAGAATGGTGAGGTAATTATCGTAGATGAGTTTACGGGCCGATTGATGCACGGTAGGCAGTGGTCGGAAGGATTGCATCAGGCGGTTGAGGCAAAAGAGGGTGTGCAGATAAAGGAAGAGACACAGACGCTGGCTACTATTACGATTCAGAATTTCTTCAAGCTCTATTGCAAATTGGCGGGAATGACAGGAACGGCAATGACGGAATCCGAAGAATTTATGAAAATTTATAATTTAGATGTCGTTGCAATTCCTACCAATCGGCCTGTCAATCGAGTAGATCACAACGATAGAATCTATCGGACGATGAAGGAAAAATATGATGCTATCGTTGAGGAAATCAGAGCGATTTCAATTCAAGGGTTTCCCAATGATGCGGAACTGATAGCAAAGATGCTGAAGGGGTTGCGAGAAGTTTATGCAAAGCTGCCCGATAAGCAAGATGTTGTAGAGCGGATCGATAAGGCACTCGACGATTATGGCAAGGATTTTAAGACGTGGACTGCGATGCGGGAATTGATTATCGAGTTGACGCCCGAACTGCCTCGCGGTCGGCCTGTGTTGGTTGGTACCGTATCGATAGAAAATTCGGAAAAGCTTTCTAATCTGTTGACACGAAAATACGGTATTGAGCATGAAGTATTGAATGCGAAACATCATGCGCGCGAAGCTGAGATAGTTGCGAAGGCGGGGCATCGTCATCCGTCAACTCACGGTGGTAAGTCGCTTGAAGGTAATGTAACGATAGCGACGAATATGGCTGGTCGAGGGACGGATATCAAATTGCAAGAAGGTGTGGTATATAAAAAGTGCATAGGCGATCTTGGTCCGCGTGAGCCCGGGGTAATAGGGACGAAATGCTGTATCAACTGTCCGGAATATGACGGGGTTTGTGCCCACTGTTTTAAGCCTAAACTCGATCCGAGATTTCCGGAGATGGGAAGGAAATTCTGCCGAATCGAACCGCCCTGTGGCTTGCATATTGTCGGTACCGAACGGCACGAATCGAGACGAATAGATAATCAGCTTCGTGGGCGAGCAGGCAGGCAGGGAGATCCCGGGTCGAGTCGATTTTTCCTTTCGCTTGAAGATGATTTGTTGCGATTTTTCGCTGGCGAATGGGTTTTGAAGATGCTCGATTGGCTTGGTATGGAAGAAGGGATGGCGATCGAGAATAAACGTATTTCAAAGGGCATCGAACGGGCACAGAAAAAAGTCGAAGAGCGAAACTTCGCTATCAGAAAAAACCTGCTCGAATACGATGAGGTAATGGATTATCAGAGGCAGGTATTTTATAACCATAGGCAGCGAATAATCGAAGGTAAAGATTTGGAGCGGATGATTTGGGATATGGTCGAGAGTGTCGTAGATAACGCAATAAACGACTTTCTCGATCCGCAGTATCCCGCACGATGTATTGCGGAATGGGTGCGCACCAATCTGTCGGTAAATGTTGCTCCTTCGCGGGTAGATACCGATGGATTTGAGGATCTCGTTCATCAGCTAACTCAGCTTGCACAGGAAGAAGCGGTCAGCGCGATTCAAATGACAATCGGCGAATATCTCGATCCTGATATAGATCGGAAAGAATGGGATTATAGTGGGCTGGCTAAATGGGCGATGAGCAGGTTTAATGTTTCGGTTTCCATAACAAAACTCAGAAAGTCAGAGCCCGAAGAGATTGAAGAAATATTGACGCAAGCTGCCCTTGAGAAAATCGAGAAGTTTGATTTTTCGCCACTTAAGCGATTTTTGGAACCCAATTTTGCAAGGGCAAATTTGGCGGAATGGGCAAAGAATAAATTCGCAATTGAAATTCGATTGCAGGATATTGCGGAACTCGAAGCTAATCAAATACATGATTTTATTATCGGCAAAATTACCGAAAAATATACACAAAGGGAAGTTGAGTTTCCGGTGAACTTCGTATTATCTCAGACGATTGTCGCGGACAATCAGCAGCGAGGGGGCAGTGCTTACGGTTTGGCGGAGCTTATCGAGTGGGCGAATAGTAAATATCAGCTTGGCTGGTCGGTTGAGGATTTGCAAAACAAAGATATAAATACCATACGCAATGAATTGATAGCTGTCTCACGAAGTTATCTGCTCGATGGTAAGCTCGACGAGGAAATACGCGGGGCGGTTGAACGATTCGGTAATAATCCGGAAGAATTGGCGAGATGGTGTAAGGAAAGGTATCTTGCGAAGATAAATCCGGAACAGCTGAAGAGTAATGATCCGATAGAAGTCATCAAGCCTGCTGCTCGCAGTTTTATGCGTCGTGAGCTTACGGGGTTAGAGCAGATGGTTCTTTTGAGTATTTACGATAGTGCGTGGAAGGAGCATCTGTTAGCGATGGATCATCTCAAACAGGCGATAGGATTCAGAGGCTATGCTGAGCGTGATCCGAAGATAGAATACAAGCGAGAAGGAACAGCGATGTTTAATCAGATGCTCGATTCGGTAGCTGAGCAGGTAACGGATCTGATTTTGAAGGTTGAGATTTCGGGGCCTATGGAGGCGAGGTCGGTTTGGCAGATTCAGCAGACTCAGCATGCGGAGATGTCAGGGTTCTCGGAGGCAGACAGAGAAGCAGCGATGCAGGCGCAGGGTGAAGCTCAAGAAGCGGTTAAAACAATCAAGCGAGATAAGCCAAAGATTCGTCCGAACGATCCGTGTCCGTGTGGCTCGGGTAAGAAATATAAGAAATGTTGTGGGAGAAAGTAATGCAACAGCAGCTTATGATATGGCTTAGAGTCATACGTGCACCGTTTTTGCTGCTTTCGGTAGTTCTCGTTATTTACGGCTCGGGAGTAAGCTATTATGAAGGATATTGGAATATCGCAGATTCTCTAATTGCGCTATTGGGATTGTTAAGCCTGCATATAGCGGTAAATGTTTTTAACGAATATTATGATTTTATTACGGGTATAGATATCAATACGATAAAGACGGAATTTAACGGCGGAAGCGGGGTACTGCCGAGCGGACTTATTGTGCCAGAGGTAGTATATCGTGTCGGTCTGTCAGCGTTCGCTGTCGGGGCTTGTGTTGGAATATATTTTTTATCGACAAAGGGAGCGAGGCTTATACCTATATTAGTGATAGGTGCGATATGTGTTTTGTTCTATACGCCTGGTTTTACGCGCTTGTTGGTAGGAGAATTGGCAGCGGGCTTAGGATTGGGAGTACTGCCTGTATTGGGGACTTATTTTGTTTTAACCGGCGGATATTCCATCCAAGCGATAATTGCGTCGATACCTGCGGGATTGTTGACTTTTAATCTGCTTTTATTGAGCGAGATTCCCGATTATCACGCGGATAAAGCTGGCGGAAGGAAAAATATAGTAATCGTATTCGGGAGAAAGAAAGCGATTTTGCTTTATTCGATGCTGGTAGCGTTTGTTTATATATATGTCGGGATATTTATTCTTACTGGCTTGATGCCTGTATCGGTAGCTATAGCGTTATTGACGATACCGCTTGCAGTGCGAGCAATAAATATTGCTAAGAGTAATTACGATAATCCTGTCGGTCTGACAGATGCGTTGCGGATGAATGTTATGCTCGTTCTCGGTACTCAATTGCTTATCGCGGTTGGGTATTTCATCGGATAATGATTTTTATTTTACGATAGTAGTCTTTTTTGTCATATGTATGTATGTTAGCCAAAGGGCACCGATGAGGATTATGATACCGCCTACGAGTCCTTGTGTCGCTGGCAGCTGGCGTAAAAATATATAAGCAAGAGGTAAAACGATTATCGGCTGAACCGTAAGAACAATACTCGAACGGGTGAGGTCCCAGAAACGATAGGATTGGAATGTAAGCCAAAAGCCTGCGACGGGGCCGAGAAATGCACCGATGATGGTAACTATCCAATAGTTTTTCGCCGGCGAAAAATCGAGCTTGCCGGTAGCTATCGTCCAAGCGGTTACAAGGATAGCGGAAATTACGGAGCGATAGAAAATGAGTATGGTGGGGTGAATTGATGTGGATTGTGTTTTCCCTATTACCATCTGCACGGCAGCTGTCACGCAGGACAGCAGAACGAGAATTACACCCGTTCCGACGATATGCCATCTGCCTATGGTGCTGATAGCACCTCCTGCAATCATAACGATTATCGGAAAAAGCTCTTTTAGCATCAGTCTTTCATCAAGCCAAATCATACCAGCCAAGATTGTCAATACGGGAAGAAACCGCCAAAGAAACGCAGCGAAAGACGGGTCAAGCAGTGCAAGACCTGCCCAGCCAAGTATCATACCGACGCCTGTAAAGACACCAAGCAGTACGACGTTAGCTCGCTCGGGTCTGCTCAATTGGAAAATTTGACGCGCCTTACCGGTAAATACAACGAAGAGAAAGGCATAAATGGCGGCGGAAATACACCAGACGGTACTGAACATTGCGAAATTGAAGCCACCGAGTGCATATTTCGCAGTTATCAGTCCGCCCGAGAGGAATAGCATTCCGATAGAAGAATACAAAAGCCCCTTTACGGTATTAGGTTTTTGAAGGATATCAGACATAGCAGATAAAATCACTTTCCTATCAAACCGCCCTGAAGTTTCAGCCCCTTTACTCGCCACTGCTGAAGCAGCTGATGCAGGTCATCAAGCGCAAGCGACAGACGCTTGGTTGTCAGTACGAGGGCATCATAAAGTTCAGGGTCGTTAAGCCATTTTGCAATAGCTCCTTTGCCTTCATCCGCTTTGTATGCAATATTGTTGAGGCGGTCGAGCAAAGTACTCAATTTCGATGAATTATCCATCAAAGCAGATGATATTGTCGTCAATTTTTTATCGGCACTGCCTGTCAACTTTTGCAGCCTATCGGTAAGCGAGTTTAACTTTGCGGAAAGCACAAGCCCCTGCTCACTAATGGTGCGAAAGTTTTTGATAATCATCGAGAGATTTTTCTGATTATTAGGGTCAGCCATTATTTTATTGATGCTTTTGAGTGAGCGGTCAAACCGCTGAACTACCGTGGAAATGTTAGCTAACGGTCGTGACGGGCCGGTGGCTTGGTCAAGTTTTTCGACGGAAACGGGTTTGAACAGCTCGTGCAAATCTTTCGCTACCGGCTCGAGTGCTTTTGCGAGATTGGTCAGAGCTAAGCCTGCTTCTTCAAGCTCTTTCATCGTCTCGCGGGGAATAAGCTCTTCCAATCCGCCTGCGACATATCCGACAAGTTCGCCTGTACCGTCGGTAGGTAGCATCTTATCGGAATTTTGCGGACCTACATCGATGCGAATTGCCGGTTTGCCAAGCGCCATCGTCTGTTCTTTTATCAACGGCTGAGCGTCAATCGGTATTCGATATTTTGCATTTATCCGACATACCATTTCCACTCCTTTACGTATGTCAGACATCGGTTTGATTGACTCTATATTGCCTACCTGCAAGCCATTGAGCAGAATAGGGTCGGATTCTTTTACCGGGCCTGCTGACGGAAAAGAAATTTTGATGAGATAGCTTCGCGTGAATGCCTGCGGTGCTTCGCCAAATAGCAGTATCATCGTCCCGAGGGCAATCAATCCCGCTATGACAAACAAACCTACGACCAGATTTTTATGCGTATCTTCCATAATTCTTTTCCTTTTACCGTCATACTTTAAATTTTCAATAATTTTAATTCTTCCTGACCTGCCTGTCCCGTAATAAATTGCTGTATTCTCTCGTCAGTTGAATTTTTTATCTGCTCGACCGTTCCGTCGAAGATGAATTTGCCCTTATACAACATCAAAATTCTGTCAGCTACTTTATATGCACTCTTCATATCGTGTGTAACAACGATGCTGGTAACTTCGAGCTGACGTTTCAGTTTCAAAATCAATTCGTTAATTACATCGGAGCGAATCGGGTCGAGTCCGGTTGTTGGCTCATCGTATAAAATAACCTGCGGATTGAGGGCTATCGCGCGTGCAAGAGCGACACGTTTTTTTTGTCCACCCGAGAGACTTGCTGGCATCTGCTTTGCGACGTGCTCGAGCCCGACCAGACGAAGTTTATCAATGGCAACTTTTAATATGATATCGTCATCCATATCCGTATGCTCTCGCAATGGAAACGCTACATTGTCTATTGCGGACATCGAATCGAACAAGGCACCGCCCTGAAACAAAAATCCGAACTTCGTGCGAACGGTCATAAGTGCTCGCTCGGATAATTTTGCTATATTTTCACCTTCGAAAAACACGCTACCCGCATCGGGACGTATCAGTCCGACAATATGCTTTAACAGTACCGATTTGCCCGTACCTGATTCGCCTATAATGACGGTAGTTTGGCCACGATATATTTTCAAATTCACATCATCGAGTACAACAAGTGAGCCAAACGATTTGCGAACATTTTTTAGCTCGATTATCGTATTGTTATTATCGTTTACGTTCATTTTCAAAATACGCTTTTAAAGCCCCAAATTGCCTCATACAAGCTTTTAAGCAGGACAGCCATAAAGAAATCTATCGTTAAAATCGCTACGAAACTCGCAACGAACGCTTCGGTGCAAGCTCTGCCGACACCTTCAGCTCCCGGTCGGCAGGTAAATCCCTTAAAGCAGCCTATGAGTGAAATTGCACCGCCGAAGAGTATGCTTTTGGAAAGTCCGCAAAATATATCCCATGCTTCTATCGACTGAGCGGAATATCGCCAATAGAGATTAGCGGAAACGCCAAAAACTTTTACGGAAATGAGATAGCCACCTAACAAACCCATAATGTCAGCATAGCAGGTAAGGATCGGGGTAAGTAGCAGGCAGGCTAAAAATCGAGGGGTAACCAGATATCGTATCGGGTCGGTTCCCATCGCGCGCAACGCATCAATCTGTTCGGTAACTTTCATCGTTCCGAGCTCAGCGGTCATAGCGCCGCCTACTCTGCCTGCGAGCATTATGCCAGCTAATACCGGTCCGAGTTCACGGACGACGGACAGGTTAATTACCGAGCCGAGATAACTACCAAGTCCTATTGCGAGAAATTGGACGGCAGCTTGTACCGCTAAGACCATACCGACAAATAATCCGACAATGCTGACGATAGGAACAGACATTGCGCCTATCTGATAGAATTGTGGGACGAGCAATTTTAAATCGTGGGTGGATGTAAGAGCTGTTATGATCCAGCTTATGGTTTGTCCGCAGAATCTGCAAAATTCGCCAAATGCAGATATAACAAAAATGACGCGTTTGCCTAACGATACTATAAAATTCACTCCTGACATAACTGAAACTCCGCTTAAGCCGATGTATTTAGCTTAACCAAAAGTAAAATGAAATCAATCGGTAAATTATTTGTCTGTTTTTATAGGGGGCAATGTCGTGGTTGTAGGTAGAATTTTCACAGTTATTAATTTCGAGATGCTCGTAAAACCGAATTTTGTTGTTTGCGTATCAGCTTTCGGCAATCGTATTCGTATTTAGCGAAAGATAGCCTGTTATTGATACTGACCAAATCGACTTTGTTCTGACATTCTTAAGAATATCAGAACAAGGAAATTTGCATTAAAATAGTGGTTTTATGTCTGTTCGTGACATTCTAACATTCTTAAGAATGTTAGAATGAGAATTGCCGAATATGGGTGAGAAACGCAATATTTGGGCATTTTGGGATTTTTGGGATTCCGGGCAGATGAGAGCACTTCGACTGTCTCAGCGCCGTCGCTTCGATACAATTTCGCCTATCGGCGGAATCACTCAGCGACCGGTGAGGTGATTTTCCGTAACCATTAAGACACTCAGCAACCGGGTTTTCGGGCGTTGAGTAGTCCCGTCCCGTCGGGATGGGACGTATCGAAACGCATGGACAGGTACAAATCTAGCTACTTTTATGACATGCACCCCTTTGTGTAAGCACAGACCATTTACATCAAATTTTCCAGCAGGCGGCAAAATGGTTCGGTCGATATTCTTTGAGTTCGGGCGGCTGAGTTATGCATTGAGCGTTTCCCTCACATTCGCTGCAACGTGTATGAAACCGACAGCCTTCGGGAAAATCAACGGGATTGGGCACTTGCCCCGGGATGGTATTGAGTCTGCGTTTTTTCTCACCGAGTTTTGGTATCGCATTAAACAAACCGCGTGTATATGGATGGAACGGATTTGCGAAAAGCTCGTTTACCTCGGCAGACTCTACAATTTTACCGGCATACATAACGACAACCTCATCGGCGGACTGAGCAACGACGCCAAGGTCGTGAGTGATAAGGAGTATGCTCATCGACATCTGCTGTTGAAGGTCGTTAAGGAGTGCGAGTATCTGCGATTGGATGGTAACATCAAGAGCGGTGGTCGGTTCGTCAGCGATTAGCAGCTGGGGCTGACACGCAAGCGCCATAGCAATCATTGCACGTTGGCGCATACCACCGGAAAGCTGATGCGGATATGATTTAAGACGCTGATGAGGTTCGGGAATTCCGACCTGCTCTAATAGCTTACACGCTATTTCCGTGCGTTGGTCGGCAGAAAGGTCTCTGCGATGTAGTTTTAACGATTCTTTTATCTGATTGCCAATAGTGAAGACCGGATTCAAAGCGGTCATCGGTTCTTGAAATATCATAGCGATTTTGTTGCCCCTTATCTGTCTCATTTGCTTTTCGTCGAAGTTAAGGAGATTATGCGATTCGAAAAGGATTCGGCCGTTGGTGATTTTTCCAGTTGGGTGAGGAATAAGCTTAAGTATCGACAGTGCGGTAACACTTTTACCGCAGCCACTCTCTCCGACGAGCGCAACTGTTTTGCCCTTCGGTACGGAAAAGCTCACACCATCAACCGCTCGCGCGAGACCTTCTTCCGTATCGAAATACGTACACAAATTTTCAACTGACAGTAAAACGTTATTTTGCATACAATCAACTGTTTTTCAATTTAGGGTCAAGTGCATCGCGTAAAGCATCGCCAAAGATATTCAATGCTAACGATATAAAGAAGATAGCAAAAGTGGCAGCTGCAAATTCCCACCAGACCTTTTGCGAAAATAAGACCACTTTTGCATCATCAATCATAACGCCCCAGCTGGGCTGCTCTTTGGCACCGAGGCCTAAAAAGCTCAAAATCACCTCCGCATGAATAAATCCGACAAACTGAAGCGAAAAGTAGATAATCACTATGTGAAATACATTCGGAATTATATGCCTGAAAATGATGTATAAATCACTTGCTCCGAAAGCACGAGCTGCTATTACATAATCACGCTGTTTGTGTTTTAATACTTCTCCGCGAATCAATCGGCACAGGCCGACCCAGCTTGTTAGGCCTATTGCGAGATATACCGTAGTAATTCCGTGTAGCGGTATCTCATAAGCGGTGCCCTTGAATAAAACTTTATTTTTCAATACGAGTGCGAAAGCGAGGATTAATAATATTGGTGGAACGGTGGCGAGCGTACTGTAAAGCCAAACGATAACTTCGTCTATCCATTTTCCGAAATAGCCTGCTATTGCGCCAAGCGGTACCCCTATCAGAATCGAAATCACCGAAGCGACAAAAGCAACCGTTAGCGATGTCTTTGCACCGTAAAGCGTTTTTGCAAGCACCGACCTACCGAAAATATCAGTACCGAACGGATGCTCACGTGAAGGAGGTTCATACGAAGCTCCGACGGATTTGTTCCAGTCTTTGGCGATAAGACCAACTGCTACACCTATAGCGACGAAGACATAAACAGCGATTATTGCCAGACAGATCATCGCTAAGCGATTTCGCTTAAGCCTGACCCAAGCTTCGCCCCACAACGAGCGTGCCGGACGCGACGAAACAGCTATGGTTGTATCGGATAGTTGCGATGTCATAGTGTTGTCATATTACATTCTACTATTCGTAAATTGCAACAAAAAATACAAGGTGAAGATTTGTGCGATAATACATATAACTAATTTTGTTGTCAAACCGTTGCGATTTTGTTAATCTTTTATCCTATGATGGAAATATCCGAGCCTTACATTATAGGTCATCTTTCGTGGTCAGCGAGATTGAGGTTTACGTTAGGCCTTGCGATATCTCTTGCGCTGTTCGGCAGTATCGGAATGAACGTGCTTCGGCCGTGGGATCCGTTGGGAGCGATCAGTTTGCTTCTTGTCGATAGTAAAGCAGCGTTAATGCTCAGGCTCGTCGGAATGTTAATAGCTTGTGGTATTTTATCGACGATAATAATGAGTGCCAGATTGCCATTCTTCGGTGTGTTCAGTGCCTGCGTCGGTGTCGCGTGGCCTATAATCAAAACAGCAGGTATGGACTATCTTATGGTACGTCTGCAAGTAGGTAAAGAATTTGAAAATGCACAGATACTCTGGGCATATCTTGCTTTTGAAACGATTTTGTGGTCGATAGTACTTTTTATTCTTCTGGCGGTGGTGTTGGTTATAGAAGATTGGCTTAACAAAAGCATCGAAAGCGAAAAGTCTCTACAAGAACAGCCGAGAATAAAAACGATTTTCGCAAAGGAAAATATCTTTAATGGTATAGTCTCGACAATATCGACAGCTATTTTCGGTACCATATTTATCGCTATTCTCGCAGCGAGTCAAAGTAAAGGGCAAATAGTATTTGCGGTATTCGCCGGTATGCTGCTGGCTGGTATGATAAGCGAGCAGATTTCACCCACGAATCATCCCGTCTGGCAAGTATTAGCGGTGCCGATAGTTGCATTGATTGCCTATGGTTATACGTGGTTACATCCGGATAGGCCACCTGGTTTCGAAGCTGTCCTGCATATTGCACCGAATAATCTCGCAAGAGTTCTGCCTATCGAATATATTTTTATCGGGGCAGCTGGTGCTGTGATGGGTGTATGGTATTCTTACAGATTGAGGCATAGCAAGGATTATGAGTAAACGAGCAATAGTAACCGGAGCTTTACCCTACGCAAACGGACACCTGCACGTCGGACATATCGCTGGTGCATATCTGCCGGCGGATACTTACGTTCGCTATCGCAGAGCAATAGGCGATGACATACTCTTCGTCTGTGGCAGTGATGATAACGGCGTGCCTATTACGCTAACCGCTCGGAAAGAAGGGAAATCGCCCGAAGAAGTAATAGCGCTTTATAATAAGGAACAGAAGGAAAGTTTCGACGGGCTTGGTATAAAATTTGACATATATGGCGGTACCCATAGTCCGCTTGACAAAGATAGGCATACGCAATTAAGTCAGCACTTTTTTCTCAAGGCTCTCGAAAACGGATATCTATCCAAACGTAAGACGAAACAGCTTTACGACCCGCAGGCAAAAATGTTTCTGCCCGATAGATATGTCGAAGGGATATGCCATCATTGCAAAAGTCCCGGTGCGCTTGGCGATCAGTGCGAAAATTGCGGCAAGACTACCGACCCGCTGCTGTTGATCGATCCGGTTAGTGTTATTACCGGCTGTAAGCCCGAAGTTCGTAAAACGACGCATTGGTTTTTCGAGCTTAATAAATTTACCCAGCGGCTTAAAGATTGGCTTGATACGAAAAAAGATTGGCGTACGGTTGTATTGAATTTTACAAAAGGACTGCTCGAACAATCGTTGCCTGCACGCTCTATCACTCGCGATTTGGAATGGGGAGTGCCCGTACCGCTCGACGACCCCGATGCCAAGGGAAAAGTTTTGTATGTCTGGTTTGATGCGCCTATCGGTTATGTGTCGTTTACTGCGAGACTTTGTGAGGAGCGTTTCGGCGATTGGGAAAAATATCAGGAATATTGGAAGAGCGAAGATTCGGAAATCATTCACTTTATCGGTGAAGACAATACTGTTTTTCATACGATAATTTGGCCTGCTATGCTGATGGCGGAAGGGACATATCAGCTACCCAGTTATGTAGTTGCGAATTGCTTTCTCAATATAAAATTTCCCGGTAAGGAAGAAGAAAAAATTTCGAAAAGCAGAGGCACCGCTGTGTGGATATACGAATATCTTAAGGAATTTGACCCCGACCCGTTGAGATATTATCTGACAGCTATCGCACCGGAAACGCAGCGTACAGCTTTTAGCTTTGATGAGTTTGTCAGACGAAATAATGAGGAACTTGTTTCGGCACTCGGAAACTTTTTCCATCGCACGCTGACATTTACGCAGAAATATTTCGACGGTAAGGTTCCGCCGGCAGACAATCCGAACGACATCGACCGTCAGCATCTCGAATTTCTCAAAGAAATCCCGGCGAAGGTCGGTCAGCTTATCGAGAAGTTTTCATTCAAGGCAGCTTTGAATGAGCTTATGTCAGCAGCTCGGACAGCAAATAAAT
>WFQY01000077.1 GCA_015486815.1 Phycisphaerae bacterium
GTCTGAAAGCTATCCGTGCGGTATAAATTTTCTTGAATCGTTTACCGAGGCTAACCATCATTCCCGCTCGCTTTTCGGTATATCCGTCGCGGTCGCGTTCGAAGAGATATCCACTCAATCCAAGCGAAAGCGGACGGTCGAACAGATACGGTTCGGTAAAGTCAATTCTGAATCTGCTGACTTCGGTGCCGGGTTCGAGAGATATTTTAAGAGTCTGGCCTGCACCTTTGAAGGCTTGACCACGGAAAAATTCCCCCCATGTCCGAGGCCAATCGAATAAATTAAAATTCCACGACTCGATACTAAGATTGCCGATCACTCCGCTATTACTCGTAATACCCATACCAGCCATAAATCTGGTGGTTTCCGTTTCCTTGACCTTTATCTCAACATCTCTCTCGTCAGGTGAAAGCCCCTTAGCTGGCGAAATTTTCACATCGCTGAACAGTCTGGTCTCGTATAACTTGCGCTCGTGCGATTCCACTTTACCGACATCAAAAGTGTCTCCCGGATAAAAATCGAGCGTCCGTCTAACCACCCTGTCCTGTGTGCGTTCATTTCCTCTTATAATAATTTGCCCGATTTTGTATGATTTTCCCTCTTTTATATCTATCTTCAGATCTACCACGCCCGGCGTGTCGGTATATACATATTTGATTTTTACCTTAGCATAGATAAATCCCTCTTGACCATAAAGCGAAAGAATTGCACGCTTATCCGCATCTAGTTTGTCAAGGTTCAATACATCGCCTGGCTCAAGACTCATCACATCTAAAATTTCGTCTTTGGTAAAATGCCTATTTCCCGTGATGTCTATTTTACCGATGGTATATTGCATTCCTTCGTTGATAACGAACGTTACCGTAAGGTTTTCACGATAGGGACCATAATCAAGCCTGCGTCCTACCTGCGCATCCAAAAATCCATGCCTGCGATAGAAATTACGAAGAGCAATTATGTCGTCCTGAATCTGGCTTTCTCTGTATGTTCCGCTTCGTATCAGCCAAAGATATGTTTTGGTATGAATTTGCCCGCCAAGTCTGCGATCAGAAAAACTACGATTACCTTCGAAATGAATTTTCCGTATCCTCACACGCGGACCTTCGACGATGTTATAAATTACCACACCGTCAGCGAGTTCGGAATCGTCCAACTCGACGCTGGCTTCGGTAAAACCGGCATCGCGATAGTGTTGAAGAATTGTCTGCACCGCTCCGCGAATCTTAAATTCGTCGAGAAAATCTCCCTCGGAAAATCCGAGAATTCCGCGAAGCTCCTTAGGCGAAATGCTCTTTGCACCGTTAAATTGAATTGCATTTATAAGAGGCTTTTCCTGAACGTGGAAGATAACTATCGCCTTACCGTTTTTGACTTCCGTTGTTGCGAAGACATCGGAAAATTTTCCCGTTAATTTTATTCTGTCAACATCTTTTCGGACATCAGAAAGGGTTAGCGGTTTTCCCACTCGGACATTTCGTATCTGTTGACGGATAACCGACTCGGCCACCTGTTTATTTCCTGTGATTTTAATTTGAGCGACAGGCTTATTGACAGCGACCTCAGCAAATGACGCAGGAATTGATAAGACTAATAATACCGCAAACAACAGTTTTTTAATTTTCATCTCCGATACCCACACACAATCAGATTATTTTAATGGTAAAATACCCGGCTTAGGCGGAAGATTTTTGATCTTTTCAAGCGATTTGCAATAATCCTCGATTACTTTATTATCCGCTGGCAGAAAACCTTTCGCTTTAAATCCTGCCAATATGTTAGGTTTGCCCGACAGACTTTTTGCTATTACCGTAACGATTTTAGCCCGCTGATCGTCAGAAACCGAATTTGTTACCGCCCAGACATATTCAGGCACCGGCTTGGTCTCGCCGATAATACGCAGTTCGTCTTTCAACAATTTGCTAAAATCAAGCGTACGGTCGGTAGTTGTCTGCCACCAGCTTTTGGTTACCACTCCCGCATCAGCCCAGCCAAGCAGTATTCGTCTGACAGCAGCAACACTATCTTCGCTATAAGAAACGTCTTTCAACAGTGCTGTTGGAAGGTTCGATTCCTTAAACAGAGCGAGAACATTATAAAACCGATACGCATCGCCATAAGTACCGAATACAAACCGCTTACCTTTTAGCTCCGCAACATTCTTGATAGGACTATTTTTGGGTACAACGATGAATCCGGTTTCACTCGTTTTACCAAGCTGATTTTGCTTTATGGCAATCACTTTAAGCGCAACGTTTTTATTTATCTGACAAAATTCTACCGGACTTAGATATAGCAATTGGCAGTAATCCTTTTGGCTTCGCAGATGCACTTTTATCGAATTTACATCCCAATCGCTAAGAACTCTGACAGAACGTTTAAGCGATTTGCCAAGCTCATCCGCTATGGGGCTGAACTTCAGCATCACATTGAAGTAATTGGAGCTTACCGTAGTAATGGACAAAGGAGATTTACTGAAATTTTCGAACGGACGAACGGTACAGCCACTCAATAAAAGACATATCAATATTGCTTTTGCAAATTTCATAACAAACTCCCTTTTTGATAATAAATAAATGATATACGACACTATACCATCAACGAGGGAGTTCGTCAACGATTACGGAATTTTTTCTGCTATATCCATTCCGAACTGTCTGCAGCTGTTTAGCTCGTCATCGGAAGGTACATATTTTATCTTCAAAGGCTCAGCGACAATTTGCACTTTCATTTCGGTGAGGATATCCTGAATTTGTTTAGCTGCTTGGCCTGACCATCCGAACGAACCGAATGTAGCACCGATGAGATTCATAGGCCTAAGCCCTTTGATATAGCACAAAACCTCCGCTACCGTAGGAAACATAGAATTGTTTATGGTAGGAGAGCCTACTATGAATGCCTTTGCGTCGATAAGCTCAGTTACTATATCGCTTCGATGACTCTTGCGTAGAGGCATAACCTTTACTTCGATACCTTTTTCGATAAGCCCGTCAGCAATAGCGTCTGCCATCTTTTCCGTACTGTTCCACATAGTATCATAAACTATGACAGCTTTATTGCGCGTCTTTTTCCCCGCTGACCAGTCGATATATTTTGCAATAGCGGTTTGTATTTCGTTTTCTTTTCGGAAAATAGGTCCATGGTCGGAAGCGATAATCTTAATAGGCTCTTTGAGTTCGGATACTCGCTTAATAGCCTTTTGCACCTGCGATGGAAACGGCATAACGATATTCGCATAATATTTCTTGAATTCGTACGCTACAATGTCAGCATCGTTTTCGTCAGTGAAGATTTTTGAGCTTGCAAGATGCATACCGAATCCGTCCTGCGAAAACAGTACATTACGCTCGGGCAGAAAGCTGAACATACTGTCAGGCCAATGCAGCATTCGCGTTTCAATAAACTCCAGATGCATTTTTCCAAGCGAGATAACCTGTCCGTCTTCGACAGCGGTAATTGCATCATCAGGCAGACCAAAATGTGCAAGCAATGCTTCTTTACCTTTGACAGACGCAAAGACCTTCTCGGGTTTGACGTATGCTATCGTATCGACCAGTGAGCCGGTATGATCCATCTCGGAATGGTTTGAAACGATATAATCTATTTTCGCAGGGTCGATCACGGAGCTTATCCGTGCCAGCATCTCACGTTTGAAAGGCGCCTTGACCGTATCGATAAGAGTAACTTTATCGTCTAATATCAAATAAGCGTTGTAGGTAGAACCTCTGTCGGTACGATAGCCATGAAAATCTCCTATCGACCAATCAATAGCGCCTACCCAGAATACATCTTTCGCTATTTCAACGGAGTAAAACTTCGCAGACATTTTTTTCTCCCGTTTCGAATGATTACTTAATAGCTGACTTTTCTCTGCTGAGCAGGGCGAGATGCCTCATCTCTTCTTTGATAAGGGCATCGATTTTATTTTTCCCGAGTCGCTCCGGTACCATTTCCTTTACGCCGAGATAAAAGACAATCGAATCTTTTTCCATCTCGATAGCGGTATCGAGCACATTCGTCAATGTAGAATCAGGCTTGACCAGATCGGCAGGATCGACATTGATTTTGAACACATATCCGCCAGCCATCACTTTGAGATATTCATCGATCTGCCCTTCGGGATCGAAGGTTGTCGCCTGCTTCTCATCATCCGAGAGTTCATTGCGCATATTGTGGAAAATCTCAATGTGTCCGTCTTCCATAGCAGCTAATCCGAGCAGTATTTTCTTAATACGCTCGTCGGAAAAGTTTTCCGCTGCTTTACGATAGAAAGCAGCTCCGTTGCGCTCTATCTGCTCCGCAACTGCAAAGACTTCATCTGCATTAAATACTACGCTCATAATATCTTCCTTTCTTTTTTATTGCCGTTCTAAGTTTGCTGAGTCGTACCGACATTAAGCTGTCGCTGGGCTAACGCACGATCCAACATAAGCAGGCCGTTACCCGCACCCTTAATCATCTTTAGCTTATTGACGATCTCGCTTGCACTGGCTTCTTCTTCGACCTGCTCGTTGATATACCATTGCAGCAGAGCATTAGTAGCAAAATCCTTTTCAGCAAGCGCAAGCTCCGCGAGTTTGTTAATCATCGCAGTTACTTTCTGCTCGTGTTTTAGCGTCGCTCCCATCACAGCTAACGGTGATGCCCATTTGACAGGAGGCCCAGCTATCGCTTTAAGTGTTACCCTTCCGCCTCTGTCATTTACATACTTGAACAGTTTCATTGCGTGCGAAAGCTCTTCTTGCATCTGTATTTCAAACCAATGTCCGAACCCGGACAGATTTTGACCATACGCCCAAGCTGACATCGACAGATACAGATAAGAAGAATAATATTCCGCATTTATCTGATCGTTGAGCGCTTTTTCCATTTTTTTGCTTAACATATTCCTATCCTTTCCATAAACCGTGTTTGTTGCAATATTCTCTGGCGGATACACTGTCAGATGTTATTTCAAAGACAGCTTTTGGCTCATCACCGGGCTTTAAGAATTGGCGATATGCTTTACCGTCCGCCAATAGTTCGATCCACTCGATATAATGTGCCTCTTCCATCGGATGGGGAACCGAGCCGACCTTTACGGTGATTTTGCCATCTGCCTTTTCGATTACAGGCACGTGCTTTTCGTTGGCAGCGTCCGCTGTCTTTTCTTGCAAAAGCGTCATAGGCTTGCCACAGCAAACAAGCGTACCCGCACCACCATCCAATACCTCGACAATATTACCGCACATTTCACATTTGTAAACTTCAAGTCTTTTCGCCATTGTTTTTCTCCTCTGTTAAAACATAGCTAAACAGTTTTCCGATTAAGTATCGCAGATTAGTCCATAGCTTTTGGCCTTTGCTAATCGCTACAGACTAAAAGCTAATAGCCATTATTACTTTTTGCCCTTTTTCGGTGCTTGCTTTTTATAGCAGAACCACCAATCGAAACATTTATACTTTTTAGGCATCTGGGCCGCTGTCTTTTCATCTGTCGCTGGCGAGATAATAACCTGATCGCCTATCAGCTCGTTTTCAGGCCAATTCGCTGGTATCGCTACCTTCTGAGAGTCAGAGACCTGAAATCCCTTTACCATTCTGACGATCTCGGACATATTTCGGCCAAGTTCCTGCGGATAGTACAAAATCGCCCGGACAGTAGCTTTCGGGTCAACGACAAATACCGCACGGACGGTATTCGTGCCTTTGCCCGGATGGATCAAACCAAGCCGACTGGCGACCTTGCCCGTATCGTCCGCGATCACGGGAAATTTGATTTCCACCTTAAGCTCCTGTTTTATCCATTGCACCCATTTGATATGCGAGAATACCTGATCGATACTCAAGCCTATCAGCTCGCAATTAAGCTTTTTCAGCTCATTATATTTTTTCTGAAAGCCCACAAATTCCGTCGTACAAACGGGAGTAAAGTCAGCTGGATGCGAAAACAGAATAAACCATTTGCCCGCAAACGTCTTCGGCAGGGTCAAGATGCCGTGCGTTGTCTGCACCGTAAGTTCCGGAAACTTTTCGCCAATTAAAGGAATGTTATGTTCCATCGTTTAATACCTCCATAAGTAAAGAAAAGACAACGATATACCATAGTAAATTATTTTGCGTGTTTCGCAAGATATTCCGCAACACCGTCGGACGAAGGTTTCATCGCCTCTTCGCCCTCTTTCCAGTTAGCTGGGCATACCTCGCCATACTTTTCAAAATGTTGAAGTGCTTCTACCATACGGATAGCTTCGTCAACACTTCTGCCGAGTGCCAGGTCGTTTATCACGCAATGCCGAACGATTCCTTCCTTATCGATAAGGAAAAGCCCGCGTAATGCAACCGCTTCGTCAAACAGCACGCCATACGAACGTGAGATGCTCTTTGTTATATCTGAGACCAGCGGATATCGGATTTGGCCTATTCCGCCCTTATCGACAGGCGTATTTTTCCAAGCGAAGTGCGAATATTCCGAATCGACCGAAACACCGATTACTTCTACATCACGTTTTTTGAATTCGTCGAGTTTTTTGTCGAACGCTATAATCTCCGTCGGACAAACGAAGGTAAAGTCAAGCGGATAGAAAAACAATAGCACATACTTGCCCTTGTAATCCGAGAGCTTCAATTCTTTAATCGTATTGTCGCCCATAACAGCATTTGCACTAAACTCGGGCGCCTGTTTTGTTACTAACGTACACACAATCAAATCCTCCACAATATAAAAATTTAAACTCCTGCAAAATGCGAATATAGAATTTGTAATAGGTCATTGCATTTTGCACGTTCATATAAAACATCATGCTTATTTTGTTCACAGATAGATACTCTCCCGCAGGATCTCATCTTTTATTTCCCTTCTTATTGCGTCAACCGGAACTATATCGACTTTTCTTTTTAGCTGCTGCTCCAAAAATATCTTCAACCCGCTACAATCTAATAAGGTCGCACCCCTTTCAAATCGCACAAGCACGTCAATATCACTATCCGCTCGTTGCTCATTACGAACGTAAGAACCGAAAATGCCGACTATTACCGCTTTATATTCTTGCTCTATTTTGTATTTGAGGGCTCGAAGTTGATGTAAGATGTCTTCACATAATTCCATACTAAAGTTCCTTTTAGCAACTTAAAATTGCTAATCCATCACGCTCGAATAGCACGTTTTTATAGCGAGCAATTTTTCTTTACCAGTTTTCACCCAATATTTCGAAATACGCTTGCGGATGTGCACACGCAGGGCACGCTTTCGGTGCTTCCGTTCCTTCGTGGATATATCCGCAGTTTCTGCATCGCCACTTGATTGGCTTTTCGCGTTTGAATACTCTGTCTGCTTCGATATTAGCTGCCAGTTCCAAGTATCGCTTTTCGTGCTGTCTCTCAGCGACAGCTATTTTTTCGAAGATTACCGCTATATTTTCAAATCCTTCTTCTCGTGCAACTTTTGCGAATTCCGGATACATCTGCGTATGCTCATAGTGTTCTCCGCCAGCAGCTGCTTTGAGGTTCTCGAGAGTCGAACCGATAACGCCAGCGGGAAAGGCAGCTGTTATCTCCACCTCGCCGCCTTCGAGTAGTTTAAACAGTCTTTCTGCATGCTCTTTTTCCTGATCAGCTGTTTCCGCAAAAATATCGCTTATCTGAACATATCCTTCCTTCTTCGCTTTGCTTGCAAAAAACGTATAGCGATTTCTCGCCTGCGCTTCACCCGCAAAAGCTGTCAAAATGTTTTTTTCCGTCTTCGAACCTTTCAATTCTGCCATACTCTATCCCTTTCATCTGAAATTTTTACCTTACTTTTGACGCTCGCCCTCTTTTATGCTGACGAGCTTATATCCGAGCGATTCTATCTTTGCGCGAACTTTATCCGCATCGATAGATTTTCCTGCTATGTCAGCTTGCGATTGCTTTAAGTTTACCACCACATCATCAACCCCGTCTATTTCAAGAAGTCCCTTACGAACGGATTCTGCACAATGATTGCAGATCATTCCGGTAATTTTAAGTTTAGTGATTTTTCCGCCTGCGTCAAGATGCAATTCGCGATGCTTAGAACGATGATTGATATAAGCAGCTGCCAGCATCACCAACAATGCAACGGAAGAGACGGTTTTAATGATAACCGATGGCATCCATATAGTAGCACTACCAGGCGAAGCCTGAGTTATATTGAATATATAGTCAAGCGTCATTCCACCCGCCATCGCTAAGACCGCAACCGTCAGAAGATATATGACCGTCGTCCCCTTACCAAGCATCTTCCAGATGACAGCGATAGTCGCTGCATTCGTCGCGGGTCCTGTCATAAGAAATGCAAAAGCTGCTCCGGGCGAGACACCCTTGCCAATCAGCACCGCTGCCACCGGCACCGACGCTGTCGCACAGACATAAACAGGCAGCCCCAAGAGCATCATCACCACCATTGCGGTTATCCCACCACCCAAGATACTCGCAAAATAATCGTCAGGTACGAGTGCGGATATTATCCCCGCTGCAAGCAGTCCTATCAACAGAGGCCCCGCTATATCCGCAGGCAACGTAATAAACGCATATTTGAACATACGATAGATTTTGTGTGCGGAGTCTTCATTTTTGTTCTTCGGATTGCAGCACTCGTCTTCGCATTTAACAGGCTTACCATCGCTGGAAGGATTTACAATATCCACCAGAGACCCACCAAACATTCCGCTGAACAATGCCATTATAGGCCTGAATATCGCAAACACCCCACCAAGCAGACTATAGGTTACGAGAATACTATCAACACCTGTTTGAGGCGTCGAAAGAAGAAAGGCAGCCGTCGCACCTTTACTTGCTCCGTGTTTACGCAAAGAAGCTGCCACCGGTATCACGCCACACGAGCAAAGAGGCAGAGGAATACCAAACATGGTCGATTTCAATATAGGCAGGATACCCTTACCGGATAAATGCTTTTCGATAAGTTCGGGTTTAATTATTACCGACAGCACTCCCGCTACGAAAAAGCCGAACAACAGGAACGGCGCCATATCGCCAAGCACCGACCAGCTGTCTGTCAAAATGTTTTTTAATATCTCAACCATCGGACCCTATTCTACCAACTGTTTAAAATTACCCATTGTCATATCATCCCTTATGCCGAATCGCGTCAGAACAAAATCGTATTTGACAGGGTCTTCGGGACATATCTTTCTGAACCCATCGGCAATTTCGAGAGCTGTTTTCATATCCGCCTGCTGACGCTTCGTCAGTCCTAACATCAAACCAATTCTATGCATATGAGTATCAAGAGGTACGATCAATTTGCTCGGCGGGATATTTTTCCATATACCCAAATCGACTTCATCCGAGCGTATCATCCAGCGAAGGAACAAATTAAGCCGTTTATTAGCCGACTTACTATCAACCATTGGCAACAGACTGTTTCTATGTGTTATAAAATCAGACGACAGCTCACTTATGAATCGCTTCTGAGCAACGACAATATCATTGCTTTTTTGCATCCCTTCCGAAAAGCACTTTCCGAGAGAGCCATATCGCCTGATAACTCTTTTGATTGCCAACAATAGCTGAGCTATTTCCGTACCGGTGGTAAATCTATGTTTGAAGTCCTCAAAGGTGCGATTTATTTTTTCCCTACTACTTGAAATGATAAATTCGACCGGACTTACCATTCGTTCGAGTATGCACGATATGCTTTTAAGTATCTGCTGAACTCGACCATACGCCAACGACGATGCTATCAGCCCCACTACTTCCTGATTTAACGGCTCATCATATTCATAGACAAACTGAAGCGGATCAGGACTTACATATTTCCGCTTATTAAATCTATCGTACAAAGCGTCCAATTTGTCTCTTGTTACCTTCATTGCTGATTCCCTTACCAAGCGTCTTATATAAACATATCCTCAATAAAGAAAATGTCAAGGTTTTTTGTAATTTTTTTTACATAATATTTGTTCCGAATAACGTTTTTGCGTATTTTTACCCCTCGATACTGGTAAATTGAACGGAAATGGTTATATTTTATACTGGTTTACAGGAAAACGGATATATGTGCAAGCTAATAACAGGCAGACAGGCGAGAGATGTCGTCAAGGGTATTATCGACGCTCAAGAAGTTGACAATAGCCACTCAGCTTATGATACATTTATGGAATTTGCCAATCGTTATCGTCTTGACGTCTCGCGGCAGGTCGTCAGCGAAACCGACGAGGGTAAACTTGTTTGTAGCTGTATGCTGATAATAAATCCCGGCGCTACCGCTAATGTTGTTTTGATTACTCTTGACGATATTGCCATCGCTCAGCTAAAATTTTTAGCTAACAGAATCGAAGAGTTTGACGTCGGATTGATTCAGAGCGTCATAAGTGAAACGGAAACCGGCAAGGAGAGGATTTTGCTCAAAGGTGGTTTTCGCCGATTGTGCTCGCTTGAGATTATGGAATCCGATGCCAATATCAATAACGACGAACCTGAAGCATCAGACGATACGATTGGTTGGCTGACGTTTACCGAAGAATTGCGAGAGCGTTTTGAAGATGCGATAATCGCAAGCTATCGCGACAGTCTCGATTGCCCCGAACTCACAGGCCTACGCACCAAACAGGAGATATTGACCGGGCATCGATATTCGGGAAAATTCACGCCACAAAGCTGGTGGCTTATGAAATATGAAAATCGAGATGCCGGGTTGATTTTGCTAAACGAAGCGGTAGAAGACCCGAAACGTCTGGATTTGATATATATGGCTATTCTGCCGAAATTTCGCGGAAAAGGATTAGGAAAATTACTATTAAAGCAGGCAAAGCGTTGTGCCGCCTCGACGGGTAAAGAAAAAATCCGTCTTGCGGTCGATTCTCGAAATGCGCCTGCTATTAGGTTGTATGGAAAGATGGGATTTAGTACAATTCAGCGGCAGGCTGTTTTCGCTGTACTCAATGAAAAAAGAAGGAAGAGCATAAATGTCAGATAATAGCTGTGAGATCGATATTCGCGTACGATATGTTGAAACCGACCAGATGGGTTATGTCCATCATTCGCAATATGCGGTCTATTTCGAGCTGGGTAGAACCGAGCTGCTACGTAAGTGTGGAGTAAGCTATCGCGAGATGGAAGCCTCGGGTGCTTTTTTTGTCGTTACACGTCTGGAGATTCGCTATCGCGCACCCGCCAGATATGACGATGAGCTAAAGCTTATTACCCGAACCACTCGTCTTACACGTGCGAGGATTGAGCATGAGTATCAGCTTTATCGCAAGAGCGACAATTTGCTGCTGACCGAAGGGCATTCGACATTAGCTTGTGTCAACAAAACAGGACAAATAATCCCTATCCCCGATATGTTTATGCAATATCTGACGGAATAGCTTGATTATCGTAAATAATGATTGTTCATAGCTTATTTTTTTCCTGCCAGCGTTCCTCAGCTTCGGGTAGGCGGATGTAATTCGGAACTAATTTATCTCTCTCGACAAATTGTTCGTTTTCTATCAAATTCCACGCAAGCTTATATACATTTTCCGCTTCGCCACGCCAATACTTTTCGTCCGCAATTTCTATCCCCTCGCGAGCAAAACAATCGCGATGAAACATCAGCCCCTCACCAAGTACCAACATAGGCGTTGACATTGTCTCTAATAGCTCATCGGGGAAAATGACACAATCGGCAAGCGTTTTTTCGAGCTTAGAACCATCCCATTCGAAACCCGCTGCGAATAACTGACCACGTTTAGCATCGATGATTACCGATATCGAACAAGGCTCAGACCTGTTTGCAAGCATTGATCTGAGATTTTCGACAATGACATCGGTGCTGGCGACAGCTACGAGTTTCGCATCGGTTATCTGTGCCAATGCGCGTACAAACGCAAATCCCACACGCAAGCCGGTAAACGAGCCCGGACCTGCGGATATTGCTATTATATCTATTCCATCGGGCTGAATCGAAATTTCATCGAGCAGACGCTTAGCTGTCGGTATCAACTCCACGCCGTGCTTAGCCATCGATGAAAATCGCACCGAACCCATCATCTCTTTACCTCTGCCAAGAGCCACTGAGCCAAGTCTCGATGATGTCTCTACCGCTAATATGTAGCTTCGCTCATAACTCATAAATTATCCGCTTAGTTTTCAATTGCTGTTGTTTGCCCCTCGCCTAAGACCCTTCTATATCCGTTTATCTCTCTATTGAATCGACACACACTATTATAGCTACAATATTTGCAGACGCTGGCTGAGCCGTCAAAGTAAGGCCTGATTTCTATCGCACCTTCCGATATTTTCTTACCCGCCCAGTCTATCTTTTCCGCGACCGATTGCAATACTCGTTGCACCTCGTCATCCGACCAGACAAATCCCTTGCTGTTTTTATAAAGTTCCCCTCCGCGTTTTATTTTTATACCGTAAGGCCCAGCACCTTCGAATCCCTCTTGCGATATGAAATAATCCAAAGCCTGCTCATTCAAAAAACCGCTCGAATGAAAATCCTCCCGCAAACCGACCATCAAAGCACCGCCCGGGCGATACTTTTGAAAATCATCGAGCTTCGATAACACCCATAAATAGCCAGGCAGCTGAAGCGATATTCCTGCTTCAAAATCTTCTATCCCGAATTTACTATTTCCGCTCTTGTAATCTATCACCATCGCCCAGCTACCATCGTTACTTACGTCTATCCTGTCTATCCTTCCCGTAAGCGTAATTCCGCTTACATTCACATCAAATCCATATTCAAAACCACGCGGACTAAATCGCCCGAACTTTAATTGATAAACCTGATTAGCTACCGCTGACTTTAATTCTTCCGATACCTGCCGAAGTATAAAAACGTTTCGAGCTTCCTTAAGCAGCAGCTCCTCCTTCAATTCCTTACTCGCCTGCTCAATCGCACGCTCAACAAGCTCGTCTATCAACTCTTCCGTTACCTCCGCCAAGGATATATTCCGATCGACAATCTCCTGCCATACCGTTTTCATCACCTGATGCCGTAGCGTTCCCAAATCGACAGGCTCTAATCTGTAAACCACCTTTTCGCGAAGCCCCAAGCCATATTTGCAAAAATGCTGAAACTGGCATTTATAAAACGTTTCCAAACGCGAAAAGCTGAATAA
>WFQY01000078.1 GCA_015486815.1 Phycisphaerae bacterium
CTACCAATAAAGCGCCAACATCATCGCCAACGAGCGGAAAATAATTTCATTGGACAAATTGCATCTTTGACGTTAGTTTATTATAAAAGTTTATGTAATGTCATTATAGTCGTTTTTAACGAGGAGTTGATAAGATGAATAGAATGATTACCGGATTGTTCAAGACGGGAACGGTTCTTCTACTTGCTATCGCTGTAACGGGATGTGTTTCTCAGAAAAAGTTTGATGAGCTGAAATTCGCTGAACGCAATTGTAACGCTGAGCGTCAAAGGTTAGCTGAACAGCTTGCAAATGCGAAAGAGCAAAACGGCACATTACAAGATGAGCTTAACAGATTGCGTGCAAATCTGGCGGATAAGGATCGGACAATATCAGCTCTTCAACAGCAAATAAGCGGAGCAAAAGAAGCATTGAGTAAAATGACAAACGTATATGAAAAACTCGCTACTGCGAGAATTCCGTCAACTCAGATACAGATAAACCTTCCGCCTGAACTCGACAAAGCGCTAAAGGATTTTGCCTCTCGGCATCCTGATATGGTTACCTATGACAGTAAACGGGGACTCGTAAAATTTTCGTCCGATATACTGTTTGATCTTGGCAGTGATAAGGTCAAGCCAAAGGCTCAAAAATCTCTCGCTGAGCTTGCTAAGATATTAACAGGCCCATCGATCAAGAATTTCGACGTTGTCGTAGTTGGGCATACGGATAATATCCCGATAGTAAAACCCTCTACGCGTGCAAAACACCCGACTAATTGGCATCTTTCCGTCCATCGTGCTATTGCGGTTATGGAAATTCTCAAAGACAACGGTGTAAGCCCAAAAATACTCGGTGTGATGGGATACGGACAATATCGTCCTATAGCCTCCAACGATACACCCGAGGGCAGAGCGAAGAACAGAAGGGTCGAGGTTTACATCGTACCGAAAAAAATCGGTAGCCAAGCACCTGTTAAAACGAAAACTATCAAAATAGAAAAATAACCCTACAATATCCAAGCAGGCTGACGAAACGTCAGCCTGCTTTTTGTTTGGAAGGAGTAAACAGATGAAAGCGGTAGCTCTGACAGGCATTCGTAAAATGGAACTTGTTGACAGACCCGAACCAAAAATCAAATCACCGAACGAAGTGCTTTTGAAACTCGATGCCGTCGGTGTATGTGGCTCGGACGTACATTATTATGTTACCGGCAGGATAGGTTCACAGGTAGTGGAGTTTCCTTTTATAGTCGGGCACGAATGCGCAGCTACCGCAGTTGAGGTCGGCGATGAGGTAAGTAGAGTAAAGATAGGCGATAGAGTAGCGGTCGATCCTGCAATGGTTTGTCATCAATGCGACCAGTGCAAAGCAGGTCGGGAAAATACCTGCCGCAACCTTCGCTTTTTGGGTTGTCCGGGTCAAGCTGAAGGGTGTCTGTGCGAATATGTCGTTATGCCCGAAGATTCTTTGTATCCGGTCGATAAAAACAAAATTTCCGCTGAGCAGGCAGCTATCGCTGAACCACTTTCTATCGGGGTATATGCAGTCAAACAGGCAGGTTTGAAATCTACGGATGATATTGTAATTTTGGGAAGCGGGCCTATCGGTCTTAGCGTTTTACTATCTGCAAAGGCGGACGGTATAGGCAATATCTATGTAACGGATAAGATAGACGAACGTCTGCAAGCTGCTAAGACCGCTGGCGCAAAATTGACAACAAATCCGTTAAAAACCGATGTGGTAAGCGAAATTCTCAAAGCTCAGCCGATGGGAATGGATGCGGTTTTCGAATGTGCGGGTCAGCAGGAAACTATCGATCAGGCAATCGAATTACTCAAACCGGGAGGCAAGCTGATGCTGATAGGCATTCCGCAGGTCGATAGAATTTCATTTATTATCGATAAGATGCGAAGAAAAGAAATAACTGTCATAAATGTCCGCCGACAGAAAAACTGCGTTCAGCCGGCTCTCGACCTTATCGCAGATAAAAAAGTCGATGTGGATTTTATGATTACGCATCGCTTTCCTCTCGAGCAGACTCATCAGGCATTTGAGCTTGTCGATAGCTATCGCAACGGCGTGATCAAAGCGATGATAGAATTTTAGCAAAATTCGTATCTCGGATATGATTTTCCGCTATTAGCGATAGTTTTAGCGCTACGTTGATTTCTATTAAGCACATCGAAGGTGTGCGAGAATATTTTCCCATCCGATTAAAAATTTTGTTGAAGAAGATGTTATAAACCCGCTACAATTCAAGGTCTTGTATAATATGGTAGCTTGTTAGCCATTAGTCCGTAGCTTATAATGTTCAACACTGATGTAGAGGTAATATAGTATAATGCAAAAGGTTATCCGCAGTAGATTTGTCAAATTACAGGTATTAGTATTTTCAATATGTTTTCTGGTACCTGCCTATTCGGTACAGGCGTTTTCCACAAAAAGTCTTGCTAAACTGATATATACCGGTAAGTTTCAGCAAGTAGAAAAAATCTGTTCATCTCAACCTACAACTTCCCGAAATTGTCTGTTATCGGAAATTTGTGATTGGGTCGCAAAATATCAGAAAATAATCGAACAAGCCAAAAAACATCGACACGAAATCTACAAAGAAGACATAAAAAGAGCAAAGGAATATTTAGCGAAGGGTGATCTCGAAAAGGCACTGACAGCTATTCGTAAGGCGAGATTTTATACCGATGATGTTAAATCCTTTATGAAATTAAAATGTCTCGCCCGGATAACCAAGCAAGCGAAACAGAAGGCGAGTGAATATCTGAAAAAGCATGAATGGCTAAAAGCTGGAAATATCTATGCTGAGCTTTCGGGCATATATAAGGACGATGAACAGTATGACAAACTTGTCGAAGATTGTGCGAAACGTGTCAAATTTCAATCGTTATATAAGCCTAAAGGCGATTGGAAAGATGAGTTAAAGGGTATTCGAATAGAGATAATGGAAGTCGCTTTATATATAGAGCAATTTTATGTGGAAAAACCCGATTTTCATAAGATGGCGATTTCCGGCCTGCAGACGATACGAATAATGACCGAAATTCCGAAATTGGCTGATGTATTCGCTGGCTTTAAAAATAAGAAAGCAACCGAGCAATTCAGCCAGCAGATAGACAAACTTATCGATCAGGTAAACCAACAGTACAAACTCAAGAAAAAGTTTACAAAGAAAGAATTTTGGCAGGCTTTTCTCAAACTTGTAACAATCAATCAGGATACTATCGAGCTGCCCGACGCTTTGATAATAAAGGAATTTTACGACGCTGCTTTGGATGTGCTCGACCCGTTTACCAATATAATTTGGCCAGCTGAAGTGGATAACTTCGTTAAGCACACTACCGGAAGATTCAGCGGAGTCGGCATCCAAATAGCGATGGAAAACAATAAACTCAAAGTTATTACGCCGATTCCGGGGACTCCCGCATATAAAGCTAACATAATGCCGGGCGATTTGATCGTCTCTATCAACGGTGAAAGCACCGAAGGAATAACCATCGACCAAGCTGTCAGAAAAATAACCGGGCCCGCGGGTACGAAAGTTGTTCTCGGAATACTCCATCCGTTCGCTGATAAGCCCGTAGATGTTCCGCTAATCAGAGATACTATCATTATTCATACGGTAAAAGGATTTAAACGCGATACGGATAATCGTTGGGAATATTTTGTCGATCCGAAAGATAAAATCGCATATATAAGGATTACCAGTTTTACCGATTCTACCGTTCCTGAGCTTATCAAGGCAATAAACGAAATCCAAAAGCGATCAGCGAAGGGTTTGATTATAGACTTGAGGTTTAATCCGGGAGGAACGTTACGGTCAGCTGTCCGCACCGTCGATTTGTTCGTTTCGAAAGGAACAATAGTCTCTACTCGCGGACGAAATGTCGAGCCGTGGGCGGGCAAGGCACATCCTCAGGTAATTACGAACATTCCCATAATCGTGCTGGTCAACAATTACAGTGCAAGTGCAGCTGAAATTGTCTCAGGTGCACTTAAAGATTATCGAAGAGCTTTGATCGTAGGCGAGCGTACTTTCGGAAAGGGAAGCGTTCAGAATGTAATCGGATTGCTTAACGACAGCTGTAGATTGAAATTGACCACTGCGTATTATTATCTTCCTAATGGTAAGTGTATCCACAAAAAGAGCAAACGCAGCAAGGATTGGGGTGTTAATCCGGACGTGGTGGTAAAACTTACTCCTAACGAGCTTCGCGATATAATAGAGATTCAGAGGCAGAGTGAAATTGTCAAGCAGGTAAACGGTAAAAAACCCTTGCCTATTACCACCAAACCGACAACTACACAAGCTAAAGATGACTCGAAAAAGAAGAGAAAATATCCGCCCGTTGATATTCAGCTCCAAGCAGCTATTACCATAATGAAAGCACGATTGGCACTTGGATTGCCTTGGAAAATTCTGCCATCATCAGATAGCAATAAAAAAGCGAATACTCAGCCTGTCAATTATTCAAACTGACCGATTTTAAATACTGTTTTTGCGTAACTCTTTATTTACCAATAATTATACACAAGCTGTCATTCCCGCGGAAGCGGGAATCCATACTCTTACCGACCAAGTGGATTCCGCATCTCCACTACGTTCCGTGCGGAATGACGCGGTGGGAACAAATAATTTTGTGCAAAATCGGTCAGTTTGAGTAAATTAGCAGGCGTCAATAATGTTCTTCAGCTTGTTCAGTGTCGGATATGATGTCAAATCGAACATAAGCGGAGTTATCGTGATATAATTATTGTTCAGAGCGATAGTATCGGTTTCCTGTGTCTCGTCAAGCGGATAATAATCGCCTGCAAGCCAATAATAAACTCTACCTCGCGGATCGATGCGCTTTTCGAATCGATCAATGCCAGCTTGGGTCGATTGAGGGACTACTTTTATTCCCTTTGGTCCGCCAAACTCACAGGCAGGTATATTAATGTTCAATACACAGCCTGTTTGCAATATCTGTTTATCAATAATCATTTTGATTGTCGAACGGGCGACGTCAGCTGCATAATCGAAATCGAGTTTATCACGAATCATTAATGAAATAGCGATTGCAGGTATATCGAAAAAGGCAGCTTCTATAGCAGCTGCCACCGTTCCGGAATAGAGAACATTTATTCCTACATTAGCACCAGCGTTTATTCCGCTTATTACAAGATCGGGTCTGCCAGCTAAGCTAAACTCTTTCGGGAGAATCTCAACGAGGGCGAGTTTGACACAATCTGCGGGCCTACCCCTGACGCTAAACCCTTTGATACCGCTGGGCAGCTCTACTTTAGTGCAAATCAGCGGGTCGTTTAATGTAATCGAATGGGCAGCTGCACTTTGGGTGGTTTCCGGTGCGACTATTGCCAATCGCCCTAATCCGTCAACCGCTCGTGCCAATGAGACAATTCCCGGTGCCAATATTCCATCATCGTTTGTAATGAGTATATTCATATTATACGTCCTACCAACTGTTAGCTTTTAGTCTGTAGCTATTAGCTAAAAGCTAAGGACTAAAGACTGTTAGCTTTAATGCTAACAATTATACACAAACTATTGGTCGCGTCCATACTTTCGGATATCGAGCGACAGAAAGTCAAATCAGCGGGAAACCAAACATACATAATTTGTTGAAATTCATCGAAATTGCGGATGGGTAATTATCGTTTTGCTTTGTGCAGACAGGCAGCCATCAGTAAATGCCTTAGCTGATCGGTCGTCAGACTCTCGAGATATTCTCTCGTAAAATCGAATTTGAAGGTGGCAGGAAAGTGTAAAAGTGCGTCGATGACTTCTTCCCTCGGTAGCGATGCTATTTTTGTCGGCGAAATTTCTGTTATCTGCGACATATTCCTACCTGCTGTATTGACCTATTCCATAATCAATGTTATTTTTATTATCGACATAAAAGTTTAACGGTTTAGTAAGGGAGAACAAAATGACTGATATTCATATAGAGCAAGGAGATATAACATCATATAAAGTGGATGCGATTGTAAATGCAGCTAATAATGACCTTATACTGGGTGGCGGATTGGCGGGTGCAATCGCGAGAAAAGGCGGGCAGGAAATACAGAAAGAATGCAATAAGATTGGTCCGATAAAAGTAGGGCAAGCTGCTATTACGACAGCGGGTAAGTTGCCAGCGAAATATGTCATACACGCTGCAAGTATGAGGCTTGGTGGGGTTACATCAGCGGAGTCGCTCGAGTCGAGTACTCGTGCTTGTCTCGAAATAGCTGACCGCTATAAGCTCGAATCGATAGCATTTCCAGCTATCGGTACGGGAATAGCGAGATTTCCCCTCAAAGAGTGCGCCAAAATAATGCTTGGCATAATTATCGAACACGCGCGGAAACAAACCACACTAAAAGATGTTTACATAGTGCTTTATGACAACAACGCTTATGAGATTTTTTTGAAGACCTACCAAAGCCTCACTGCGAACAAATGATGGCTCGGTATAGTCGCTTCGATACATCCGACATTCGTCGGACACTCAGCGACCAGGGCATTCGGACGTTGAGTAGTCCCGCCCTTCAAAGGGCGGGACGTATCGAAACGCCCGGACATGCACCCGACAAATGATAGCCTACCATTAATTGTGGAAAAATTGTTGATAAGTTGTGTGTTTTATTGTAAATAGGTAAATTATGGAATTGCTTATTATGCCTAAAGGCTATCTTTGCACTCGTCCGATAATTAGTATAGAAAGATAGTTAGATTCCATCGGGAAAGATGATTATTGAGTTGAGGTTTTGAAAAATTCTTCTATGAAAATATTGCTAACTATGAAGAAAATCAGACCGATAACAATGGTTTGCTCATTTGCCATTGTTATTGTCTGTCTTTGCGCATTTACGGGATGTGAGCAGGAAAAATTTTCTTTTTCATTATGGGGCAAAAAGAAGCCCAAGCCAGAAAATGTTCAACAGGAGACGGAGTCTCTTGAGGCGCAAAGGTCGGCACCGCTGCCGGGGACAATAGGACAGAGATGCTATATTCAAGGACTGCGTAGCATATTCGTTCAAGGTTACGGAATGGTAGCAGGGTTGGCGGAAACGGGAAGTAGCCAATGTCCCGAAGGGCTTCGCAAAAATATTATGCAAACCATCGCTAAATATGAAAAGCTCTATGGTCCTAAGGGGCAAAGACATTTGATTTCTTCGAGTGCGATTATAGATTCGTTGGATACCGCGATCGTAAAGGTACAAGGATATATTCCTGCCGGTGCGTTGAGGGGAGATAGATTTGATTTGTTTGTATCCGCACTACCTAACACATCTACCACATCTCTTGAAGGAGGCAGGCTTTATACTACCGAGTTGCGGGTCTATGCGGGCAATTTCGGGAAAGTGGTTACGTCCAAAATTCTTGCGAAGGGATACGGAAATATATTTATTAATCCGTTTGAGAAGAAGAAGACGCCATCTTCTATGATAGAGCTTAAACGTAGCGGATATGTATTGAATGGTGGAGTGAATCTCGAAGAAAGGACTCTCGCGTTGATTTTGTATCAGCCCTCTTACGCATTGTCGCGGGCAATAGAGCAAAAAATCAACTCGGTATTCGGGCCGCCGCCTGAAAGACCTCTGTTCAAGACCGCACGAGCGGTTACGCCGTCAAAAATCGAATTGCATATTCCTTATAACTATCGCCATCAGCGGGCGCATTTTCTCAATATTGTCAAAAATCTGTATATTAGGAATAACCCAGCATATATTCAGCATCAAGCGAGACTGCTCGCACAGGAGATAGTCGAGCCTTACGCTAACGTTAATGCGATATCTTATGCGTGGGAAGCGATGGGACGGACGATCCTACCGTTGATTCAGCCGATATATAACAACTCCAATCTGAAAGCTGCCTTTTATTCCGCACGTGCGGGGGCGAGATTGGGAGATAGTTTAGCTATCGAGAGGCTCGCACAGTTTGCAAGTAAGCCAAAAGGCAGATTCCGAAAAGAAGCGATAACCACACTCGGTTTCTGCCACAGTTACGAAGCGAGACGAGTTCTGAGAAAGCTATTGGACGATTCGGATATTCAAATCAGAATTCTCGCTTATGAAGGCCTGAGCCGACTTGGCGATATGTCCGTCGATACAACATACGTAGGTGAAGATAATTTCCGACTCGATAAGGTAAAATCAAATGGTAAGAAAGTGGTGTATGTTACCAGAACGGGCGAGCCTAAGGTCGTGCTGTTTGGCAGAATACGAATCGAACCGCCTGTGTTCTATACCAGCAGTAACGGTAGAATAATTATTACTGCAAACTCAAATGATAAGCAGCTGACGATTATACGTCAGGCACCTTCGGGAAAAAGCAGCGGAAAGGTAAGCGCTTCTCTTGATCTTGACGAGTTGCTCGTACTACTCGGAAGTGAGCCCGCTGTGGATAGGCATTCGGGCAAGATTCTCGGGCTTGGAGTTACATATAGCAGTATTGTTTCGGTTTTATATAGTATGTGCGAAGATGGTTCGATACCTGCGGGATTCAAACTTCAAGACATTACACCGGAACTGGCTGTCCCGAGCGCACCTGTAGGCAGGCCTGAGAAGTAGAAGAGAGAAGAGAGAGGAGAGAGGAGAGAAGAGAGAAGAGAGAGATTGTTGATTGTTGAGCGGAGCGTTGAGTGAAACGAAATCCCATTGGGATTGAATTGTGAATGGTAATTGAGGATTGGGAATTGAAGAAGAAAAGAGAAGAGAGAAATTTGACAGTAGCAGATAAATGAGGAATAGAATATGAAGCTGAAAAAGTTAATACTCCACGGATTCAAAAGTTTCGCTGACCGTACCGAACTCACGTTTGATGACGGTATTACCGGTATCGTCGGACCTAACGGATGTGGTAAGAGTAATATCGTCGATGCGTTCAAGTGGGTACTCGGTGAGCAGTCGGCGAAGAATATACGCGGAAGGCAGATGGTGGATGTCATATTTAACGGCTCTGCCAGCAGAAAGAGTATGGGGATGGCTGAGGTAAGCCTGATATTCGAGTCTGACGGGACGCTTCCGGAAGAGCTTGGGCCTGAAGTGGCGATTACGCGAAGACTCTATCGAAGCGGACAAAGCGAGTATCTGATAAACAACAAACCCGCTCGACTTCGCGATATAAAAGAGATGTTTTTGGATACGGGGATAGGTGTCGATGCTTATAGCTTGATAGAGCAGGGCAAGGTGGATTTGCTTTTGCAGGCATCGAATCAGGAAAGACGATTGGTGCTTGAAGAGGCAGCTGGCATAAGCAAATACAAGGCGCGTCGAAAAGAGGCGCAAAGAAGGCTTGAAAATGTCGAGCAAAATCTTTTGCGCGTAAATGATATTATCGCTGAGGTGGAAAAGCATCTGCGAAGCGTCAAACTACAGGCAGGTAAAGCGAGAAACTATCAGCAGTATGTTACGCGTTTGAATGAGTTAAAATCGCAGTATTATCTTTCGGAATATCACCGATTGATAGAAGAGCAGGGAAATCTGCGTGTGGAACTCGACAGCGTAAATCAAAGACTTAAAGATTTGCAGGTAAATGCGGATATTGCTGACTCCAATCGCAGTAAATTTGATTTGGAAATAATCGAGCTCAGCAATCGGATAGCTTCGGTCGAAAATCAGCTTACACATAGCGATGCTCAGATTAGCTCGGGCCTCGAAACGATAAATCTTCTGTCTCGCAGTATAGATGAGCAGACGGAAAATCTCAATCGGGCAAGAAACAGATTACAAACATATCACCATCAAATATCCACAATAGCGCAACAGAGACATCAGCTTGAAGGTCAACTTGAAACGATCGTGCGAGAGAAAGACGAATCGGCAGCGGAGATTAGCGAGATTCAGGAACAACTCAATCAAAAAGAACTGATAGTTACCGAACTTGAGCATCAAATTGATACGGAAAAGTCGAATCTTATCGAATTGATGCGGCAGATTGCACAGATAAACAATCAGCTTAATCAATCGGATGTGCGAAAAGAAAATATCGATAATCAACGAAATAAGCTCATCGAACGCAGGGCTCAGCTTGCATCGCAAAGAGAGAGCCTGCGTGAATCGCGGGATAATTACCAAAGTGAGCTTGATAGGCATAGAGAAAAATCGCAACAGACCGAAGCTCAGCTTGAAGATATTCAAAGGCGTTTTGACGAGCTTAACAGTAGAGCGGATGAGCTTACACGCCAATTAGCTGACATGCGTGAAAAGCGGTCAGCGTTGCGTTCGCGATATGAAGTTTTGGAAGATATGGAAAAATCGCTACAGGGGCTTGATGCGGGTGTAAAGACGTTGATGGAGCGCAAAGAAAACAATCCCGATGAATTTACTCAATCGATGGAACTGATAGCGGACGTTATAACTACCGACCTCGAACACGCGGAGTTAATAGAGACAGCACTTGCGGGTAGAGACCAATATATAGCTATCGATTCGATAGACCTAATAGAAAAGCATCGCGATATGCTCGCGGAGCTTGACGGACGTGTGAACTTCTTTCCGCTCGATATACTGCCTGCGATAATCAACGCACGAGATTTTACACAATTTGAGGGTGTAGTGGGATTGGCGAGCGACTTTGTCCGTTGTGATGAGAAGTATGAACATCTGGTCAGACTACTACTTGGCAAGACGCTTATCGTCGATAACATTTCGAAGGCTATCGAGCTGAAAAAACAGGATACGTCGGGGATGAGATTTGTTACGCTAAACAATGAACTTATCGAATCGGACGGTTCGATTCATATAGGTTCCGCTGGTAGCTCATCGGGGTTGATTTCACGAAAATCGGAGCTTCAACAGATAGGCGGGCAGCTTAATGAGATAGAGCGGCAGATAGAAAATCTCGAAGACCAATCAGCACGCACATCGGATGAGAGGCGTCAACTCGCTGAGCAACAGAAGAATTTGCGAACACAGTTATACGAGCTTAAGTCTCAGATTGTCCAGATTCAGACTAATCTTGAGAATGTCATAAGTCAGTTGGAGAAAATCGATCAGGAAGAGCCGATAATCGAATCGGAGCTGGCTGGCCTCGATGAGCAGGAGAGGTTTATCGCTCAGCAGCGAGAGCAGTTTCAGCAGAAATTAAATAACTATGAATCTCAGCAGTCTCAAGCGAGAGATAATCTTAGTCAGCTTCAGAGTCAGCTCGAATTATATCATCAGGAACGTGAAGAGCTTGTAGCATTGCTGACGGAAAAGAAAATCGTTGCGGGTCAGTTAGCGGAGAAGCACAAAGCTATTGTCGATACGATAAATTCTCTTACGCAAAGAGAGCATCAAATTCGTTCGACCTGTAGCCAATCGGAGTCGGAAATTCAATCTGCGTTGAGCAGGATTGTAAATGCGGAAAGGCAGATATTGCAGACGGAATCTAAGATATCGCAGGCATATCTCGACAAGCAGACTTATCAGAGTGAATCCGCTGAGTTACGTCAGCAACGAGATAGTTTGCGTGAACAGATGCAAAAAATAGTGAATCGGCATCAAGAAATAAAAGAGCAGATGGCGCAGGTAGATAAACAATCGCAAGAGCTTGCATTGAAGATAAACGAGCTTACCGTCAGGCAGGAAACGCTTATCCAACGAGTGCAGGAAGAACTTAATATCGACATCGAGCATACCTATAGCGATTATGAATATCAGGAGAAAGATTGGCAGCAGGTGCACGAGGAGATAAACGAGCTTAAGGGTAAAATAAGTAGGCTCGGTAATGTCAATATGGACGCAATCGGAGAGCAAGAAGAGCTTGAAGCGAGACTTGTATTTCTGACATCTCAGCGAGATGATTTGGCTGAGTCGCAAAGCAAACTCAATCAGTTGATAGAAAAACTCGACGAAGAATCGCAAAACAGATTCATCGAGACATTCGAAGCTGTCCGTAGTAACTTCAACGAACTGTTCAGAAAATTGTTTGGCGGCGGTAAGGCTGAACTCGTTCTCGACAATCCGGAAAACGTGCTTGAAAGCGGCATTGATATTATTACTCGTCCGCCCGGAAAAGAAACGCAGTCGGTAACTCTCCTAAGCGGTGGTGAAAAGACAATGACGACGGTGGCATTGCTAATGGCAATATTCAAATCCAAGCCATCGCCCTTCTGCATTCTCGACGAAGTAGATGCAGCTCTCGACGAACTCAATATCGACAGATTTAATACGGTATTGCAGGAATTTCTCCGGCATTCGCAATTTGTAATAATTACACACAACAAACGTATGATGTCGTATGCGAATATCCTCTACGGTATAACGATGCAGGAGGCAGGCGTATCGAAACAGGTAGCTGTCAGATTTGACGGAAAGAAGCCCGAACGAGACGAAGAAAACGAAGCTGCATAAACTTAAATCTTTGCACTTTGCTATTACGAAATTTTGAATATTGAGGTCTTATCGGTGGGTAGAATCGGTACGACAGAACTTATAGTTATTCTGTTGGTTGCATTGCTGATATTTGGCAAAAGGCTGCCAGCGGTCGCTCGTCAATTAGGCAAGGCACTGATGGAATTCAAACGGTCGTTTAACGATATCGATGACAAAATAGATGACAAATAGGAATTACCATCTTCGCTGGTGCTTTATATTATGTTCTTTTGAACTGTTTTTCGAGCTCCGAAAGCGTCATCTTAAGAGCGGTAGGCCGGCCGTGCGGACAAGAGTTGGTAAAGTCGGTCGAATCTCGCGATTCCAAGAGTGCTTCTATTTCCTCGGGCTTGAGCTGATCGCCCGCTTTGACAGCTGACTTACAAGCTAACGATTGAAGGATATGTTCGAGCACCGTTTCCGCATCGACTTGGGGCACATTTTCAAGCCTTGCCAATAAATCTTCGATAAACTCAGCTGCGTTCAGATTGCGAAACATAGCGGGTAGGCTATTGATAGCTATCGAATGAGGCCCGAACGGCTCCGTCTCGACACCGGCTTTGTCAAGCTGATCGCGAATCTGCTCTATCTGTGCTATTTGGCGAGATGTCAGATTCACCACTTCCGGAATCAAGAGCTTCTGCTTGGCGATTGGGCCTGCCTCTATTCTCTTTTTTAGCTGATGATATAAAATCCTTTCGTGTTGAGCGTGCTGATCGATAATCATCAATCCGTTTTCTGTCTCGACGACGAGGTAGCTATTGTGTATCTGAAGAGCCTTTGGCTGTTTCCGTACAGGCTGAGTGTCTTTGTCTTCCGAAATACCCTGCGTAGTCGGTTTTTCACCAATATTAGCTTCCGATGATTGTGATCGCATCGGGGCAGGTGTAGGTTTGTGTGCCTGTCTGAAATCTATTTTCATCTGCTGAGAGTGATTGGCGGTCTTGAAGAAATCGGTTAATGCCTCTTTGACAGCTTGGTGATGTTGGGTCTGCTCTTTGCCTTGATCAGCTTTCGTATTCGTAGGTCCTTTGCTATCGGTAATCTCAAGGGCAGCTGTCAGGTCGGATGAAAGAAACCGTTGACGTATCGCACCCAAAACGAGCGAATGGATATATCCCGAATCCGCAAATCGCACTTCACTCTTTGTCGGATGTACGTTTACATCAACCATCGACGGGTCGATATCCAAAAACAGAAAACCTATTGGCTGGCGATCGTGTGGCATTAGGCCTCGATATGCCTCTTTCAATGCGTGAGAGATAACCTTGTCTTTGATTGCCCTGTTGTTTACGAAAAAATACTGCCAACGATTTGACGGTCGGGCAAATTCGGGCTTACAGACATAAGCGGTAAAGGTAATATTTTCCTTTTGCGTAAATACCTGCACGAGCGTATCAGCTATTTCAATTCCAAACAGGTCAGCTATGCGTTGACGTTTGGATTCGCCGGCGGAGACTTCTATCAGCTTGCGATTATTGTGATAAAACGAAAACGAAATATCTTCTCGCGGCAGTGCTAATCGGATGATTGCCTCCTGACAATGATTCATCTCGGTATTTGCGGTCTTAAGAAATTTCCGTCTGGCGGGTGTATTGAAAAAGAGATTATGCACCTCTACTACCGTTCCGCTCGAAGCAGCATAAGGGACAACGGGGCTAACCTCACCGCCACGCACCTCGATGCTTGCGCCTTCGCTTTGGCCTTCGGGCATAGAGGAAATTTTCAGAACAGCGACGGCAGCTATACTCGCTAATGCTTCGCCGCGAAAGCCCATCGTATTTATCGCATACAAATCATTTTCGTCTGTTAGTTTACTCGTAGCGTGCTGCCTAACAGCTAACGGTAGGTCTTCGCGAGCAATTCCCTTACCGTTATCAACTACACGAATGAGTTTTGTTCCGCCCTGTTCGATATATACATCTATTTTGCTGGCTCCCGCGTCGAGCGCGTTTTCCACAAGTTCCTTAACCACGCTCGCGGGCCTTTCGATACACTCACCCGCTGCTATTTTGTTTATCAGATGTACAGGTAGCTGCTTTATCGTTCCCATACTACTTTCCTATCCGTTTCACTTCCGCCAATATTTCCGTCGATTTATATCCGCTGGCAAGCAGACTGTCAAATAAGCTAATGAATTTTTTTGTCATAACGTCAGCTGTGAAATTTTGTTTTACCCTATCCTTGGCATTGGCAACTATTTGTTCCTTCAGCTGAGGATTATCCATTACGTAAAGAAGTTTATCCGCTAATGCCTGAGAACTCAATGGGTGATAGAAAAATCCCGTGCGATTGTCTTCGATAAGCTCATCCATACTGCCTATGACGTTAGAGACTACCAACACTCCACTGACCATCGCTTGTATCGCTACCAGCGATAGGCATTCCTGATATTCGCTACAAATGCATACTATATCAAGCCCGGGCAGAAGCTCAGCTATATCGTTGCGATGACCAATCAACGAAAGAAATTGTCCTTGAAGCTCGCTTCTCTCAACCAGCTGACGGACTCGCTTGCGATTCGGGCCATCGCCTATAATGAAAAAATGCACATTGCGATTGCGCTCGACAATTTTTCGGGCAGCTTCTATGAAAATATCGTGCCGCTTGCTTTCACGCAGATTCGCTATCATCGCAATAGCGACAATATTTTCGTCCGCTAATCCTAATTTCGCCCTCGCTTTGTCTCGCCATTGCGGATGGTCGAACTTTTTGATATTGATTCCGTTTTGTATAATGCTGATTTTTCCTGCCGGTGCTTTATCACGCCAAGCGAGACATTCCTTGTGTCTTGTTCCCAACGCTACGATCCTATCGACCAACGGAAATAACACACGATTGACCGTTTCAAATTCCGGATGGTTTGGCTGAGAATATGTATGCGACCAGACAACAAATTTAATACCTGCGAGTTTACCGACAATTGTTGCCCAGAACATACGATTACCGCCAGAGCCAACAGCGACGATAATTTTTATATTCTCTTCGCTGATTATCCTCATCAGCCGATAAATGACGAGCCCATCGTATCGGTCTCGGAGCAGCCTTTGATATATCTTTATTCCCGCCCACTCGAATTGCTCCGCTAATGGGCCTGCAAGTTTCAAACAGGCGACTATCGGACGATATTTTCCGTCGTTGCGCAGCGATTGCGCAAGTTCGAGCAAGACGTGTTCCGCCCCGCCAGGACGAAGTTCATCGATAACAAACATTATTCCCGTTGATTCAGCCATTAGTTCAGAATAAACCGATATACTCCCGCAAGCAAGCCTACAATCTGATTTAGGTGAAATCTCGTATTGCCTGCAAATGCAAACACTATTTCCGTTGCTAATAGTATAGCAAGATTATATCCTATCAACAACATCTCACCAACCGCAAGCTCGCCGGCTTTACTATTTATGTACAAATAATTGAATGTGGTTTCATATCCGAGTTGAAATCCGTTTACTCTGCCAGCTGGTTCACTGTGATGAATGACAGCCAAAGACGTTATTCTCGCGATATATCCGACCTTATCGAGCCTGATCGAAATATCCTTGTCTTCACCCATCGCACTCTCACCGAGATTTTCATCGAACCCGCCAACTTTCTCCAAAGCCTCTTTTCGAATTGCCATCGACCCGCCCTGTAGAAATCTTACAGGTTGCAGATGCGAAATCTCTTTGAGCGATTTGGGCAGTTGGTAATGTCTGCGAAATCTCCGGCCCAAAGACCAAAGCCCCGCTATTTCATAGCATCGCTCGATAATTCGCCTGCCAGCTCTGCTTCGCGATTGTTCGTCTATGGGAAAATCGACAGCGACAAGTTGATGCTGATTATCATAAGAAAAAACTTCTTCTACCAATTTTAATGCCCCCTCAGGCAGCTCAGCATCATCGTCTATAAACTGAACGATCTCACCGGTCGCTAATCGCCAACCTATATTACGCGACTTGGTCAATCCGCGCGCATTTTCATCTTTGCGGATATATCGAAATTTTATACCATTCTTTTCTGCAAGATTATGTTGACGAGATACAAATTCATCGTTTAACGCACCGTCATCGACAACGATTATCTCTCTCGGCGCAATACTTTGTTTAAGACAGCTTGCAATCGCCCGTTCAAGGCTTTGCTCACGATTGCGCGTACATATAACTATTGATATATCCATTTTACTATTGATTATCGTCGTGCCGATTATCGTTCTCCGATTTATGCACCGCTCCTCTGAGCCCCTCCATTCGATAATATCCGTTAACTCCGAGATAGATAAAGCATATCAGAAATATTACTATGTCAACAAAAATTGCATATCTCGTACGCACGAAAATCGCAATAATCAACCCGATGACAGCGAATACGCCTGCTAATATATAATTTATTATTACTGTCTTTTTGAGTGGTATGCCTCTATCTATCATCTGGTCGTATATATGCCCGCGGTCGGATTTTAATAGCGGGCGATGGTTCAATGCCCTTCGGATAAGTGCCGTTGCGGTGTCGAGTATTGGCAGGCCAAAAATTACTATCGAAGCAAACCACCATCGCGGATTTTTGGTCGAAAACAATATCATCATCGATGCGATAACAAATCCCAAAAACACACTGCCGGCATCGCCTAAAAAAATTCTGGCTGGATGCTTGTTGAAAAACAGAAATCCCAGACACGCACCTGCAAGTGACATACCGATAATAATTCGCACCGGATCGAGCGAAGGCTCGGTGCTCCACGTTGCAAGGTGAAGCGCCAAACAGAGAAATCCGAACGTAATAATAGCTGACACCCCGGTACATAAGCCGTCAAGTCCGTCGATAAGGTTAAGCGAATTGCTCGCACCTAATACGAAAAACAGCACGATAATATATTCGACTATCTCGCAGAGCAAGGGATTAATGCTTATTCCCAATATTTTGAAAAACAGAGTCAAGTCGGGCTTGATATTGCCGATAAACAAAAACACCGAACACAATGCTTGTCCTATGAGTTTCTGCCACGGTTTGATATCTTTGATATCGTCTATCAAGCCGATGATGCACGCTAATATTGCTCCGCCGCAGATAGCGGATATTACTTTTATCTGTTGGCTTAAGCATTCCGAATCATATAACAAAATCACTCCGACAGCACAGCCAATTAAAAAGGCAGCTGTTACCGCTAATCCACCGAGATATGCTGTAGGTACGGAATGCGTCTTTACCGTCTTATCGGGAATATCCAGAATTTTAAACTTAAACGCTAACGCCCTTGCTAACGGTGTCAGTGCTAATGCAGCAATAAACGAGACCAACAACACAAGCCAATATCGGGCGAGCCATTCACCCAAAGGCGTTCCGGGACCCACTATCGGATACAACGAAAATCCCAACATATCTGATTCACCTCTACTATTATAAAGTATGTTTATTGGCGAGCCTGTTCTGCTTACACCAGATAGCCTGGTCGTATCGCAGCATATAAAGGCCGTCTTTCCATCCGTCGAATTTTATCGACGCTTTTTTCCCGAGCAGCTCCGAGATAATCCACTTCGGAAAATCTGCTCCTGCCTGAATACTAAGCGGGACCCCTCCACCGAATCGTGGGTTAATTTCTATGAATTTTAACTGTTTTTTCGACGTGAGAAAACATTGAATAGTAATTACTCCCGGACCAGCTCCGAGAGTTTCGACAAGCTGTTTTGTCTGAGACATTAAAATGTCGATTTTTGCTGTCTGTGCCTTAGATACTTCCCCCGCGCGAACCTGAATCCTTTTTCGCGGAAC
>WFQY01000079.1 GCA_015486815.1 Phycisphaerae bacterium
ATTATTCTCATCGTACGAATATGTGAATTTCGAGCTGCCCGATATAAGGAAATTTGCAATATCCGATCCGAGGCAATTTCTTTCGCATCTCGAAGACAAAAGAGGAATAATACTCGACGAAATTCAGCGATGTCCGGAACTACCTTCATATCTGCAAGTTATCGTCGATGAAGACCCTCGTTCGGGCAGATGGATATTAACAGGCTCACAAAATATACTCCTGCTCGAGAGTATTAGCCAATCGTTAGCAGGCAGAAGCGCTTTGTTTAATCTGCTCCCTCTTAGTTACGATGAGATAAAACGGTTTGAAAAATATCCTACGGATATTGACGAATTAATGATAACGGGAGGGTATCCACGGTTATATGATATAGGCTTGCGAGCTGACGAATGGATAGGTGAATATGTCGCTACATATATTGAGCGTGATGTAAGAAATATCTCAAGAATAACCAATCTGCTTACGTTTCAGCGATTTCTTGAATTATGCGCGGGAAGAACGGGGCAGATGTTAAATTTATCTTCACTTGCCAGTGATAGTGGTATCTCACAATCAGCTTGCCGTGATTGGATAAGTGTTTTGGAAGCGAGCTTTGTTATTCACAGACTCCCCTCCTTTCTGCCAGCTATAAGAAAACGCGTTGTTAAAATGCCTAAAATATTTTTTTATGATACGGGCGTTGTCTGCTGGCTTATTGGAATAAGAACCATCGAGCATCTTAAACATCATCCGTTACGAGGAGCAATTTTCGAAACATTCGTCGCAGGTGAAATCATAAAATGTTTGTTTGCCAAGAAAATCAAAAGCAAAATGTATTTCTATCGCGACAGAAATGGCAGAGAAATAGATTTTATTATCGAAAACGGCAGAGAGTTAATTTGCATCGAAGCTAAATCTTCGCAAACCATTACCGATGATATGATACGATTTTCTGTAAAATGTGAACGTATTTTCGGTAGTTCTGAATATAATAATATTAAAGCTCTAGTAATTTATGCCGGCGATGAATCCATCGCGATCAAAAATACGATATTTGTTCCGTGGAACAAGATAGGACAGATGGAATGGCTGAGATAAATATCGAAACACTTACAATCGGGCCTATTCAGACAAATTGCTACATAATTTGGGTGGAAAATAATGATACGTGTTGGATTATCGATCCGGGCGGGCTGGCAAAATCGATTTTACGCAAACTCGATCAATTAAACCTTGTACCCGAAAAGATTATAATAACCCATGGCCATTGGGATCACTTTATAGGTAATCGCGGATTAAAAAACACTTTCCCGACGCTCAAATACTAATACACCAACAAGACGCTTGTGTTCTGCCTGACGCTGATCGCAATATGTCGCTTAGCTTTTTCGGAAAGTCGATTTTCTCGCCGCCCGCAGATAAGCTTATATCCGATGGTGAGATTCTTTCGCTCGGTAATTTTGACTTCGAGGTAATCCACACGCCTGGCCATTCGCCCGGAAGTATTTGCCTATACTGCCAGCAGGCGGAAATATTATTCAGCGGTGATTTGATTTTTGCTGACGGCGGGGTAGGCGGGACCGACCTACCCCGTAGCTCTTATGACGATTTGGTAGCAAGTATAAACAGAATATTTTCCACCATTCCCGATAAGACCACTATATACCCCGGGCACGGGCATCAAACGACAATCGCAAAAGAAAAGCAAATTCATCAGATTAGGTGATTTCTTTTTCGAATCAACCCCAGGCCTGTTGCAAATAACAGTATCGTAATTGGCTCGGGCACCTGCTGAGATATCCAATCGCGATATTCACTTACCCTCACATCATATCCCAAATCACCATATTCGGGATAAATTCCATCGTCATCATTATCCGTAACACCATGGTGAATGCCTGCAATATAATATGTCCCGCCGACATCGATGAAGCTCGGACCGCCCGAGTCGCCATCCGCCATCATTACATCTGAACCATTATCATCGAAATCGCTTGCAAGATATTTTATACCGTTTTCATCCGTAGCAATTCCATCTACTATATTATAGCCAAACCGGTCTGTTACCCCTTTGGGATAGTTATTTTTATCAGGAGCACCGACACCACTAACGCCATACCCAACCATAATTATATCTTTATGAAACTCGTTACTCAAATCGTACAGCGGATATCCCGATAAGCCCGTGGAAGTCGCAAGGGTAAGAACCGCTAAATCAGCTGTCGGATGTAAACTTTTCTCCGACCACGAATATGTATGTTCACCATCCGTTAAATTCAGTACAAACGTCCCGCTCGAATAGTTTTTAACAGCATGCTTTACGGTTAGGACATGCCAAGGGTCTATCAACACGCCCGTTGTTACTCCGCCCGCGGTTCCAGGCAGTTTACCTACCATATCAAAAGCGGAAGGCGGAATGACAACGTGATTATTATTACTCAGATTATCAGAGACAACGATCGCAAAAGAAGGCTTAATCAGACAAAAAACAACTATACCGACCACACCGATAAGTTTTGCGATATGTTTTACTCTCATATCTCCCCTTTTCCTATAAACAAAACCTCAATAGTTATATTGTCCATACACTTATTT
>WFQY01000080.1 GCA_015486815.1 Phycisphaerae bacterium
CACCAACCATCACAATCATCATCTTTTTCATCGCGATTCTCCTTTCATTAAAAAAGCGACCAAAATTAACCAATAAACCACAATTTCCATTTCGTACCTTTTTCATCTTTTTTTTCTCCTTGTTAAAAAAGAACCAATAAATTTACTATTTACAATTTATAATTTACAATTTGCTATAAGCTATGCACTTTCGTCAGCTTTCTCAAATTTTCAATTTTTTTCAATCCGCAATTCGCAATCCGAAATCCGCAATTCTTCACGCGCTTTCCCTTACCACCAGCTTTACAGGTACTTTTATCTTTGTAGTAGTTGCTGGCTTACCCGTATCAAGTTTATTCAATTGTTCTAATAAAAGCTCGACCGCCTTTCTTCCGATAGCTGCTACATCCTGTTGAACCGTTGTAAGTTGAGGGCGAACAGCTATCGCTATCGAGTCGTCATTGAATCCCGTAACCGCTATCTGCTCGGGAATTTTCACACCCGCGTTTCGTAGCGTATGAATAACACCGATTGCGGTGCTATCAGTACAGCAGCATATAGCATCAAATTGCTCATCCGACTTGAGTATCTTCTGCGCACAAATCTCTCCGTTCTCACGGAAGAGCTTGCGTGAAGTAAACATCCAACTATCTTTGAATTCAATACCCGCTTCTTTCAAACCATCCGTAAACCCCTTCAATCGCTCGAATATTGCATTTACTTCAAGCGGCTCACGAATAAATGCTATCTTGGTTCGTCCGATATCCGTCAGATGCTTTACTATCTGTCTCATTCCGTCATAATTGTCTGCTTCCACGAGATTTACATCGATATCGGGAAAATCGGGAAATCGGTCGATACAGACAACAACGGGAACCGAACGCATAAGCTTTTTTGCAAGCGAATAATTAGGTCCTTTAGTCGGGCACATCCATAAAACACCATCTACCCCGTGATTCAAAAGCTCACGCACCTTTGCAATCTCAATTTCGGGATTTTCACGATTGTTAGTAAGCATAACGTGAAACCCCTTATTATGAGCTGCATCTTCTATCGCATCGAGCATAGGCGCGAAAAATGTTCCTGGCCCCCAAGGCATCACCAGACCCAGACGACGATACTTGATTATTCTCGACTCGTGTAAAGGCAGTTTAGCTCCCGGACGAACAAACGTACCGCGGCCACGCTCTCTGACGAGCAAATCCTTGGCTATTAGCTCATTTAATGCCTGCCTGACCGTTATTCGCGACACATCAAAACTCTTCGCTAACTCCATATCAGTAGGGAACTTACTGTCAGGCTGATATTTACCCTCCATAATGTCTTTTTCAAGTGATTTTGCCAGCTGATAATATAAAGGTATGGGACTTGTTCTGTCTATTATGGTATTTTTCGTCTTCAATGATGTGGTCTGAGCTGTTACTGCCATCGAATTTGTCCTTAAATTTGTTATAACTTTATTCCTTTTTTCGAGTCTATTTTATTATTTTTAGAATTATAAGTCAAGACAAAAACCAGCTTTATTTTTGAAGGGTATTCAGAAATATTTTCTGGCAAATCACAGGCGAAAATTGTATGCTATTTTATTTCGGATAAACAAATTGTCATCGTTACGAGGAGAATTTTAAAATGGCAGTACCGGCAGACCGTAAATATGCCAAGACCCACGAATGGCACAAAGTTGAGGGCGATATTGTAATTCTCGGCATTACCGACCACGCAGCAGAAGAACTTACGGATATTACATACGTTCAGCTGCCTGAAGTCGGAAGAAAAGTTTCCGCTGGCGAAAGCATAGGCGAGCTTGAATCGGTAAAAGCTACTTCCGAATTTTATACGGGAATATCAGGCGAGATTGTCGAGGTAAACGAAAAACTCAATGACGAGCCAGGCTTGATAAATAGCGACCCGTTCGGAGAAAGTTGGCTTGTGAAAATCAAACCGTCCGAGATGAGCGAGCTCGATAAACTACTATCCGCAGAAGAATATCAAGCATCTATTTCCTGACATTATCTCGCATCAAAAAAGATTATGAGCTATATCGGAACAAATGACAAACAGGCGCAAGCAATGCTCGATAAGATTGGTGTAAAGTCAATCGATGAGCTTTTTGCGCCCGTTCCGAAAGAAATTCAGCTAACCGAGCTGTTGAATCTACCAGCTGCTTTGGATGATATCTCACTCCAACGTCATCTACGAGAGCTTGCGTCAAAAAATAACAACACTGAAGATAATATCTCTTTTCTCGGTGCGGGCAGTTACGACCATTATATTCCACCCGTTGTAGATGATCTCGCAAATCAAAGTGCATTTGTTACCGCATACACGCCTTACCAAGCGGAAGCATCGCAAGGGGCATTGCAGGCATTTTACGAATATCAGACGTTAATCTGCCAAATTACCGCAATGGACGTCTGCAATTCTTCAATGTACGAAGCAGGTTCAGCTTTGGCAGAGGCGGTGCTTCTCGCTCGCGACGTTACCAGTGCATCAAAAGTAATCGTTACGGAAAATGTTCATCCCGAATATCGTAGCGTATTGGCAACGTATCTTTCATCGCTGCCTATGACGATAGAAACAATCCCGAGAGCAAACGGGGTTACCGATATGAAAATGCTCGGGGAAAAGCTCGACGACGATGTAGCTGCTGTCATTATTCAGCAGCCTGATTTTCTCGGACTGATAAACCAGCTCGATAAGATAGCGGATATTGTCAGGGACAAAAAGGCTTTGCTTATCGTCATAGCTGACCCGATAAGTCTCGGGCTGTTAAAGCCGCCCGGTAGCTTCGATGTCGATATAGTCATCGGCGAGGGTCAGCCACTTGGTATTCCGCAGAGTTTCGGAGGCCCGTATCTTGGGCTATTCGCTGCTAAAGAAAAGTATCTCCGTCGACTACCGGGCCGACTTGTCGGCGCGACCGTTGATGAGCAAGGTAATCGTGCGTATTGCCTAACGCTTCAAACTCGCGAACAGCATATCCGACGCGAACGGGCAACGAGCAATATCTGTAGTAACGAAGGGCTGCTTGCGATAAGGGCTGCTATCTATCTGTCCGCTATCGGAAAATCGGGGTTAAAGCAAATTGCAAATTTATGTTTTCAAAAAGCTCACTACTTAGCTAATAAAATATCACAACTCGATGGTTATGAATTGAAATTCGATAAACCATTTTTCAAAGAATTTGTAATAGTATGCAAAAAACATTCACCTGCGGAAATTATCGAATTTGCCCGTAAAGCGGGAATTTTTGCGGGAGTTGATTTGGGTAGGTGGTATCCCGAACTGTCGGATTGTTTGTTGATAGCTGTTACCGAAAAACGAACAAAAGAGCAGATAGATAACTTTGTCGAGGTGCTCGGGCAGATAAAATGAATGCTCAAAAAGAAGAAAAACTGATTTTCGAACAATCGATTGAAGGCGCATGTGCAGCGAATCTGCCTGCCTGCGATGTGCCTGAAATCAAACCCGATTATTCTATTCCTCCGCAACTCATCGCAGAAACAGCACCCGAGCTACCAGAAGTTACCGAAAGTCAACTTACCCGACATTTTACACATCTTGCGAATAGAATGATGAGCGTTGATGCTAATTTTTATCCGCTCGGCTCGTGTACGATGAAATACAATCCGAAAATCAATGAATGGGCTGCTGGTCTTGAGGGCTTTACTAACCTGCACCCCTATCAACATATCGACGATGTCCAAGGCGCACTCGAGCTGATGTATAATCTTCGCAAGTATCTCGAAGAAATCGCAGGACTGGCGGAAGTATCATTATCGCCAGCTGCCGGCGCACACGGTGAGCTTACATCGGTTATGGTAATTCGCGGATACTATAACGATACAGACCGCCAGCGAGATAGGATACTCATTCCCGATTCCGCACACGGTACGAATCCTGCCAGCTGCGCTCTATGCGGTATGCACACAACAGTTGTCAAAAGTACTCCCGAAGGTCTTGTCGATTTGGCTGACCTTGCGGAAAAAGTAGATGAAAAGACAGCTGCTATGATGATAACCAATCCGAATACACTTGGTCTGTTCGATAGTAATATTACCGAAATTGCCCGTATATTGCACGATAATGGTGCTCAGCTATATTTGGACGGCGCAAATATGAATGCTATCATCGGTCGCGTACGTCCGGGAGATTTTGGTGTTGATATAATGCATTATAATCTGCACAAGACTTTTGCGACGCCTCACGGCTGTGGCGGACCGGGGGCGGGACCTATCGCTGTCGCTGAGCATTTGAGAGAATATCTACCCGTTCCGCAAGTCGAACGCAAAGACGATAAATTCATTCTCGATTACGCTCGCAAAAAATCTATCGGACAGGTACGAACATTTTACGGTCAATTTTCCGTACTCGTTCGAGCATATACTTACATTCGTGCGCTCGGTGCTAAGGGAATAAAGCAGGTTTGCGAGAATGCGGTATTAAACGCTAACTATTTGGCGAAATGCTTACAGACGCATTATACGCTGCCTTATAATCTGCCCTGTATGCATGAATTTGTCATCAGTGCTGACAGGCAAAAATCGCGAGGCGTTCGAGCCCTCGATATTGCAAAACGGCTTTTGGATTACGGAATACATCCGCCGACGATGTATTTTCCTCTTATCGTACCCGAATGCATTATGGTCGAGCCGACGGAGACAGAAACACTCGAGACGCTTGATTACTTCATCGAAACAATGCAGAAAATTGCAAACGAAGTTATCTCGCAACCGGATTTGCTTCATAGCGCGCCGCTGACGATGCCTGTCAGGCGAGTAGATGAAGTTCGTGCTGCACGTCAGCTCGATTTGAGATGGAAAAAGGAAAAATAGCTATGGGTAAATTTACAGGAAAAAAGAATAAACTGAATTATAAACCGATTTTCTATGTCGCTGCCGTTGCTATTCCGATTCTCGTACTCATCACAATACTAATCAAGCCTCCCAAAATAATTCCGCTGAAATTTGCCGAAAAGCCGACTTTCGACGCACATCTATCAAAGGCAGGAACGTTTCATATCCGATGGAAAGTAAATCAGCCAGCAAGCTGTATTCTCTATTATCGATTTAACCCGAAGAAAAAATTTCAGGAAATGTCAACTGCCTTTGGCGATAGGTTCGTCGTTGCGGTACCCGCTAAAGCTGGCGAGACAATCGAATTTTATATAAAAGTAAGTGCAAACAGAGAGAAAATAACTTCGGGAAAATTCAAAGCTAAACTGTTACCTTATAAGCCAAAATCAGCGACTACCAAACCAACAACAAAACCTAAAGATGGATGAGCTGAAACGAAAAATTATCGCAGCTTCACAAACAATAGGTTTCGACCTCATCGGCGTTAGTCAGCCGAAAATTAATAACCCCGAGATGTTTTTAGATTGGATCGATGCGGGCTATTATGGCTCGATGCAATATATGAGGAAAAATATCGATAAACGCCTCGACCCGAAAAAGCTTATGCCCGACGTGAAAAGCATCATCTGCCTCGGCGTCAGCTATTATCAACCGCCAATCAAGATCCCCGAAGATACAGGACGCATTGCAATGTATGCGTGGGGTGCGGACTATCACATAATACTCAAAAGAAAGCTACGCCTACTCGCTGACGAAATAAAATCCATACTCAACCGCAATTTTAGATATCGAGCTTTTGTCGATAGTGCACCGGTACTCGAAACGATACTTGCACAACAGGCGGGGCTCGGCTGGATTGGAAAAAATAGCTGTCTGATAAACAAAAAATTCGGTTCCTTCTTTTTTCTCTGCGAATTGTTTGTGGATTTTGAGCTGCCTGCGGATAGTCCCGCCAAAAATCACTGCGGTAAATGTCAGCGATGCATAGATGCGTGTCCTGCAAAAGCGATCGTCCGAGCTGGCATTGTCGATGCGAGGAAATGTATATCATATCTGACGATTGAATATCGTGGTCAAATTGGCGAAGCACAAGCAAAGACCATCGGTAATTGGATTTTCGGATGCGATGTATGCCAAGAGGTCTGTCCGTTTAACAAAAAACTTTTTTCTACTCGAACAGAGGAATTTCGCAATCACATTTTAGGCCCTTATGTAAAGATAAATGATGTCCTGAGCTGGGATGAAAATAGCTACAAGGAAAAAACAGCAAATTCACCTGCTGCACGTGCATCTCTCGAACAATGGAAAAGAAACGCGAGGAAATTAAAAATATAAAATACAAAATAAAC
>WFQY01000081.1 GCA_015486815.1 Phycisphaerae bacterium
GAATAACGGATTTGCAATCCGTCGCCTTAATCCACTTGGCTACGCGGCCACTACTAAATAAGTATATCGAATCGGGAATTATAATCAATATATAATCAAGGGAAATTGTATGTCAGTTTGAGTCATTTAAATTGTTTACTTCTCAGCACTATTCTAAATTGCGAACTGAAAGCCAAAACTATTATCTTCAGGTGTTTTGCTTTTTCGGGATTAAGATAGTATAATTGCGGATATGTCAGAAACAGACCTTGCACAATTTCAGTGGCTTGATATTCCGTTTGATGCTGAGCATCCGATAGCGTTCGGAATAAATGTCTATCCGAAAAAGACCACGTGCCATTATGATATTCACGTTGGATTGGAAATGGGAATTGTCCTTTCGGGTACGAGCAAAAGGCTTTTCGGCTCGCATAGCTATACTGCAAAGAAAGGGCAGATATGGTTTGCCGGACTGTGGGAGCCTCACGGCTTTGAGGTTATCAAGCCGCCCGCTCGTCATATGGTAATTGAAATCGTTCCGGAATTTGTCGATACGCCCGAGCCTTATACTTCTTTCGATTGGCTGAAACTGTTCAAAGTCTCACCCGAAAGAAGGCCAACCGCTGATAACGAAAAAGACAGAAAGTTTGCTATCGCACAAGCTAATAAATTATTGGAGATTATGCGGGGCAAACAGCAAGATAACTGGCTTATCCGAAGCAGATTGGTTCTTCAGGAATTTTTGCTCTACTTTACCGAACGAATCAAACAAGTTTCATCTTCATCGTCGCGTAATGTTGAGCCCTTTGGCCAACGTAGAAGGCTTTTGCCCGCTTTGATATTGCTCGAAAGGGAAAGATGTCAGGGAGTAACGGTAGCGGATGCAGCTCGTGCTGCTCATATGAGTAGGTCGTCGTTCGCACAGATGTTTCGTAGCGCAATGGGAATATCGTTCGGGAAATACTGCCAGCGACGACGATTGGCGGGGGCAATATGCGATTTGCGAGCGACGGATTTAAAACTCTCCGCCATTGCTGAAAAATGGGGATTTTGCGATGCAGCTCATTTCGTTAGGCTATTCAAATCGGTAATGCTCGTTACGCCTAACGAATATCGGCAATATTGGTCGGACCCTTCTCGAAAACAGACGCTAAAAGCGCTGCCTGTTCCGAAGCTTAATCTGCCAATGTCGCAGGAATAAGGCGTGTTCTCGGTAATTAAATGTCTGACATTTTGACAGGGGATTTTGTGTCGTACCGTAACTTCTTGTATTCCCTGATGTTACGCAGATATGCGTTTGGCACGTCTTTTGCAATATTATCTATCGAGCGGATTGCTCAAAACTGGTAAACACAACCACAAACACTTTTAGAGAAGGGAGGTGATGAATATGTTACCAGTAAGAAGAACAAATCGAGCTTCTCAACTACTTGACCCATTCAGGGAGCTTAACATCTTTGATGATCTGGATCGTGTTTATGATCGATTTTTCGGCGGAGATAGCGGTTTTCCCGCTGAGATCTGGGAAGACGACGAAAATCTGTACGTAGAAATCGAGATGCCTGGTCTGAAGGGTGAAGACGTCAACGTAAGCTACGAAAACAGCATCTTAAGAGTAGAGGGCGAAAAGAAAGAGCCCGAGCGCAAAGGTGAGGTCAGGCTGTCAGAAAGGCGATATGGTAAATTTGTCAGGACGTTCCATCTGCCCAATATTATCGATGCGGATAGTATCAAAGCGTCCTATAAAGACGGAGTATTGACAATTACCTGTGCTAAAAAGCCCGAAACCAAGCCGAAGAAGATCCAGATCACAACCGCTGACTAATTGCTAAACGGCTCTCTCTGAATGAGCGGATATGCCCATTGGAATCGCAGGGGTAATTCCAATGGGCTTTTTATTTTACAATGAGAATGAACAGTGTGGAAAATTAACAGCTGACGGGTTTGTGTATCAGCTCTTCGTAAATATTTTGGCAGGCACGTGCAGCATCAAGCCAAGAGAGTTTTCTTACCTCGAAACTGCTATGTTCTTTGAGTGTCGAATGTAAAGGCGGATGTTTAAGGACAGCTATGATTTTGTTTGCTATTTCGTTGACATCCCAAAAATCGACTTTAAGTACGTGTTGAAGCACCTCCGATACGCCCGATTGTTTACTAACAATAGCGGGTACGTCGTGAGAAATAGCTTCAAGCGGTGCGATGCCGAACGGTTCGGATACCGAAGGCATAACATACAAATCCGCCATTCGGTATATCTTTTCTACGTCTTGGCCTCTCAGAAATCCCGTGAATAAAACCTTATGCCCGATACCCATCTCAGCGGCTAATTCGATTATTCTCCTTATCATATCTCCGCTGCCCGCCATCACAAATCTTACATTATCCATTACCTCCAATACTTTTTTGGCGGCTGCCAGAAAATATTCGGGACCTTTCTGCATTGTAATTCTGCCGAGAAACAGGACGATTTTTTCATCCTTTTTGATGTTTGTCTTTTTATCGTCGTGTCTTTGTGAGTTCGTATCGATGGCATTATAGATGACTCTGATTTTATCTTCAGGCACACCATATCTGGTCATTGCAATTTTTTTGGTATAGTAGCTGACGGTTATTACCCTGTCAGCTCCGTGCAATCCTTGTCTCTCAATATCGTAAACTCGCTGATTTACATTTTCGCCCGAACGGTCAAATTCGGTCGAGTGCAGATGTACGACAAGAGGCTTGCCGGAAATGGCAGCTATTCCAAGCCCCGCTGGATATGTCATCCAATCGTGTGCGTGTATGACATCAAATTGCTCTTGAAATGCAAGCTGACTTACGAGTTTTGCGTATCGCTCCACCTCGCTATATAAATCGCCTGCGTAATGCTCACCCGGACCGACGAAACTTTCGGAAGTTTTATTCTGCTGACCATTTCCATTGGTTTTATGCTTATTTAGCATTTTCTCTACGGAAAGTTGCTTGTGCGATGATGTTGTTTTGATGATTTTTTTATACTCTTGAGGATTTTGGTAAGGCTGAATGCCAGAAGCTATTGCTCTGAATTTTACGTGCTGAAATTCTTTTAGCTGATATACTTCCGAGCTGACTGCCAACTCGGAACCTTCTTTGGGAGCAACTAATTTTACGTGGCTTGAATATTCGCTGTGGATAGGACGTGGCAGAACAAATAAAACTTCAATACCCAACTCGTTCATCGCCTTGGTCAGCCCAAAGCACGCGGTGCCTAATCCTCCGCTTATAAACGGAGGAAACTCCCAACCTAACATCAAAACGCGCATCGTAAATTCCCTTACTTCTGTCTGTGTATGAAATGCACCGTAACGTCCGTTATATATTAAATTATATGTATTTACCCATTTCTACAAAGTGC
>WFQY01000082.1 GCA_015486815.1 Phycisphaerae bacterium
AAAAAGTCCGCACACAGTATAAGAATGATAAGCTTTATTACTATGTATAACAATTTTTTTACCACAGAGCTAAAGAATTGTGGATTGTTGATTGCGGATTGTTGATTGAAGAAGAAGAGAGAAAAAGAATTGATGATTGATAATTGTTGAGCAAAGCGAAATCCCGTTGGGAAAGATTGATGATTGAGAAGAAAGAAGAGAGAAGTTTTTTTATTATTTATTTGTAATTTTGAGGTAATACGATGAATCAACAACAGTCATTTAAGCAGATGTTAGAAGATGATCACAAAGCTATCGGTGCGCAGTTAGCTGGCGTCAAACACAAACTTATCGTGTTGAGCGGTAAAGGTGGAGTGGGTAAATCGTCGGTAGCAGTTAATCTTTCGTGTGCGTTGGCAAAGCGTGGCAAGAAAGTCGGGCTGCTCGACGCTGATCTTCACGGGCCTACGATTCCTACGATGCTCGGGCTGAATAATCAGCCTGTTGCTGACGAGTCGGGAAAGATTATACCGATAGATACCGATTGGGGTATCAAGGTGATTTCTCTCGGGCTGTTTCTGCCTGCGAGCGATGAGGCGGTTATCTGGCGTGGGCCTATGAAGATGGGTGCAATCAAGCAGTTTTTACGCGATGTTGTTTGGGGTGAGCTTGACTACCTTGTTATCGATTGTCCGCCTGGTACGGGCGACGAGCCACTCTCGCTTGTTCAGCTTATTCCCGAGCCTGACGGAGCGATAATAGTAACATCGCCACAGGAATCAGCGTTAGCAGCGGTCAGAAAATCCATTACATTTACAAAAAAAGTAAACCTGCGAGCTATCGGTATCGTAGAAAATTTTGCGGGCTATCTCTGTCCGCATTGTGGTAAAATGAGCTATCCGTTTGGCAGAGACGGCGGAGAGGAGTTGGCGAAATATTCCGGAATCGAGTTGCTCGGGTCGATTCCGATATTCGCGGATATGGCGGAAAAGGCAGATAAGGGCGTGCCTATAGTAGCAGAAGAAAATCATCCGGGCGGTAAATTATATCTCGAACTTGCCGGAAAAATCGATGAACGAATCGAAACAAATAAGTAATACGAAAACGAGTCCGCCGAAGTGGAAAATGAGGCTTCGAGCGACTATCGTATTGATAGGTGTGGTTGGATTGCTCGGGGTAGCGGTATATCTCGACCCTGCTCGGCTGGAAAAGGTCAATAGCGGATATCCGTTTCTTAAGCCCTGTGGTTTTCTGCATTCGACGGGCTATCCGTGTCCGACTTGCTTTATGACACGCTCGTTTGTGTATATGATGCACGGACGGATTTTCCACAGCTTTTTGATTCAGCCATTCGGTGCATTTTTGTGTCTGCTGGTTATATATCTTGGTTATGGCGCAGTGAAAGTACTGATTACCGGTAGAGCTTGGCAGCCTATTTGGAGTGGCATTTCACGAAAGTGGATTATCACAGGGTTAATAATAGCGTTTTTCGGAGCGTGGATTTTCAGATTGGTTTATGGTACATTTATTAGCGGTGAATTTCCGATAAAATAGGAACAACTATATGAAAATATTTAGACAGATATCAGCTATTGTCGCACTGACAATGATTGTAATGATAAGCGGATGTAATCTGCTTGCATTTCCTATATATGCGTTTAACGCTGATAAGACGAAAAAAGTTTTGCCCGAATATTCGGGATTACAGGGTAAGAAAATATGTATATGGGTCTGGGCGGATGAGTCGCTTATGTTTGATTATCCCGCTATCAGACTCGATATCGCTAACCACGCAAAATACTTCATTCAGCAGCATATACAGTGCGATATTATCGATCCGGCGTTGGTCGATAAATTTCGCAAATCGCAATATCAAGCGGATCTTCTCACGCCTGTTGAAATAGGAAAACATTTCAAGGCGGATGTCGTTTTGTTTATCGAGGTATCCGATTTCAGCACGCATATGCCAGATACTCCGGAATTATTGCAGGGGCGATTAAGCACACATTGTGTACTCTATGATTGTACCGGAAATCTACCGGTTACAAGCCCACAGCGAAAATTATGGTCGGGGAATATCGATGTTGTCTATCCGGAAAATCGGCCTATGAGTGTTGCTCAGACTAACGTACTTGCGATTCGTTCGATTACACTAAAGCTATTCGGCGAAAAATTAGCTAAGAAGTTTTACGAGCATCGCGAACCAATAGCGAAAGATTAGTTATGCGTACAAAAATTTTTATTACATTGCTAACGATGGTTTTGATAGGTGGATGTGGTAGGCTTGGTGTGCTGCTTATGCCCGACCCGAGGCCTTTCGTAGCTGCACAATATAAAATTCCGAAGGGTAAGAAAGTTGCGATACTGATAGACGATGATTTATCTCCGCTTCCCGCTGCAACGATGAAATCTGAGCTTGCAAAGCAGATTTACGATATTCTCATAAAAAATAAAGCTATCAAGGATTATCAGAAGGTTGATTACGAGAAAGTCAGGCGGGCATGTACCAAAGTAACGCAGGGAAAGAAAGTCTCTATAAGGCAGGTAGGTCAGCAGGTTAAAGCTGACTATATTATCTATGTAAATGTTATCGAATTTAATCTGCAGAGCGATCCGGAAAATCCGCTAATTAAGCCTCGCGCCCGTGCCTATGTGAAGATAATAGAGGTAAGCTCGGGCAATCGGGTTTGGCCTGTGGATTTCGTTGGTAGAGAAGTTATCGCAACCGATCGAATGTCAGCTGATCTCGCAAGCTCTTCTAAACGTTCGGAATATGCGGATAAGCTGCTGGCTACACTCGCAGAAAATAT
>WFQY01000083.1 GCA_015486815.1 Phycisphaerae bacterium
GACACCGACCGACTTGAGGTTTTCGATTATCTTGCGATTTGCGGGATTTTGAAAATAATTATGAATACTGCGAGCGACAATCGGGCCAATGTCGGGCAGAGCCTCTAATTTTTCGACATCCGCCCGCATCAATTCATCAAGCGACTTAAACTCCTTTGCAAGCACCTCAGCGGTGGTCAAGCCGACGTTGGGAATATTAAGAGCTGCTATTACTCGTGGCAGGTCGCGAGACTTGCTGGCTTGTATCGCGCGAAGCAAATTGTCAGCGGACTTTTTGCCCATACGCTCGAGATTTACGATATCGTCGTACTTGAGCTTATAAATGTCCGCATATTCTTTCACCAATCCTTTGTCAACGAGTTGGTCTATTATCGCAGGTCCGAGTCCGTCGATATCCATCAGGTCGCGTGATGCGAAATATCGTATTCGCTCTTTAAGCTGAGCTGGACACGAGCTATTCGTACATCTAATATAAACCCCGTCAGGATCTTTTTCTACAGGCCCGTTACATACCGCACATTTTTTCGGAGGTTCGATTTTTTTACTACCAAGAGGTCTATCCGTAACGACAGCGACCACCTGCGGAATTATCTCGCCCGCTTTTTCGATGATGACCGTATCGCCTATGCGCAAGCCGAGTCGTTGAATCTGATCGTAGTTATGCAAACTTGCGTGGCTTACCGTAGTGCCAGCCAGCCAAACAGGTTCGAGATCCGCTACCGGTGTCAACGTGCCTAATTTTCCTACCTGCCAGCGGACGTCATTTACAATAGTAACCGCCTGCTCCGCTTCATATTTATACGCAATCGCCCATCGTGGCGAACGAGCGGTAAAGCCCAATCTGTCGCGCAGGTCAAACCTGTCAACTTTGACAACCATTCCGTCGGTTTGATAATCGAGATCCGTGCGCTTTGTTTCCCAATCATTAATAATCTCTATCAGCTTGTCTATATCCGAAACTTTCTGTAGGTGCGGATTTATCGGAATGCCCCATTTTTTGACCAGTTGAGCGAGCTCGTAATGTGAATTTGTCGGCATCGGGTCGATAAATCCGAAACTATGACACAAAAACGCAAGTTTGCGCTCAGCGACTACTTTCGGGTCGAGCGATTTTAATGTGCCAGCGGTAGCATTTCGCGGATTCGCCAATGCAGGCTCGCCATTCGACTCGCGCCTACGATTGAACTCCGCAAATTCCTTCCTCGGCCAATATACTTCACCACGTACTTCAAGCACCGCAGGCCAATCGCTGTTCTGCAAACGAAGAGGAATCGAGCGAATAGTCTTTATGTTCCGAGTAATATCATCGCCGACTTCACCGTCGCCACGAGTCGCACCGAGCGTCAGAATACCATTCTCGTACCGCAGAGCTACCGCAACCCCGTCAATTTTCGGGTCGATGACATAATCGACGGTCTTTGCATCGAGCAACTTTAATATGCGATTATGAAACTCTCGCAGCTCATCGAGACTATATGTATTGTCAATCGAAAGCATCTGTATGGTGTGTCTTATGCGTTCGAATCCTTCCGCTGGCTTATCGCCTATTCGTTGTGTGGGAGAATCGGGGGTAATCAGGTCGGGTCTTTTCGATTCAAGCTCTTTGAGTTTGCGCATAAGTTCATCGTATTGACGGTCGGAGATTTCCGGCTGACCGAGTACATAATAGAGATAGTCGTGCCGATGGATTTGCTCTCTCAATTCGTTTATTTGAGCTGCTATCGAATCGTTTTGTTTCTCAGCCATCGTTCTGTTCTCCCCAAAAACCAACAGTTAATTTTTGGAGTGCTGCACAATAATTTTAGCAATCCGCTGGGCGGATTGTCCATCCCAGAGTCGAGGTTTTCTATCAGCTTTGGGAGGATTTTCTTTCAATTCTTGCCAACCGGCGATGATGTCGTCTCGCCAAGGATTTACGAGTCTGTTCGTACCATCGGTAATTGTCGATGGTCTTTCCGTATTTTCGCGCAGTGTCATACAGGCGGTTCCGAGAATTGTCGTCTCCTCCTGCATTCCACCGGAATCGGTCAGAACGACCTTCGCATTAGCCATCAGCTTTAAAAACTCCAAATAGCCAAACGGCTCGGTAAGTCTAATATTCGGAAAGCTATCGAGTAGATTTTGCAAGCTGAACTTTTCGATATTCTTTTTTGTTCGCGGATGTATCGCAAAGATTAGCGGAATATCTTTTGATATTTCACCAAGCCCTTCGAGAATGGATTTCAGTTTTTCCTCATTATCGACATTTGCCGGCCTATGAAGTGTAATCAAGCCGTACTGTTTAGCTTCAAGGTTCAGTGTCTCCAGCACATTCGTTTGCTCCGCACGTTTGCGATGTTTTATCAGCGTGTCTATCATTACATTGCCTACGAAGTGAATTCGCTTTTCGTCCGCACCTTCTTTTCGCAGATTAACAACGCCTGACTCTTCGGAGACGAAAAGCAAATCGGATATCGAGTCGGTAAGGATACGATTGATTTCTTCGGGCATAGTCCTATCGAAACTTCGCAAGCCAGCTTCAACGTGTATCACTTTTACGCCGAGTTTGGTAGCGACGAGCGCGCAGGCGATAGTCGAATTGACATCGCCGACCACTAAAACATAATCGGGTTTGTATTCCAAAACAACCGGCTCGAATGTTTCCATTATCTTAGCTGTCTGTTGGGCATGTGAAGCGGAGCCTACACCTAAATTTATATCAGGCTCGGGAATACCAAGTTGGCGGAAAAACAGATCGCTCATTTTCTCGTCATAGTGTTGTCCCGTATGCACGATGATAGGTTCTATTTCGGGAAAACTTTTGTAAGCGTCCATAAGGGGCGCTATTTTCATAAAATTCGGTCGTGCTCCACATACATTGATGATTCTGATAGCCATAGATTATTTTCTCCTTCTCTTTCTTTTTTTCTTTTTGCTCTTTTTTCGTTTGGTATGTTCTATTTTTCTCACCGGTGCCAGGTTAAGCCTGCGTGAGATAACATCGACGGATATAATCTGCACATCTATCGGGTCGCCTATTTTAATTTTGGTCTTCGTATGTCGGCCGAAAATTGTCCCCTTGTCTTGATCGATTTCCCATCTGTCGTCTCCAAGCTCAGCTATCGGGATAAGCCCCTCTATCATATACTTCGAAATTCTCACAAACGGGCCGAGCGAACTTATGCCGGTTATAAGCCCTTCGAATTTGTCGCCCATATGCGTCGCTAACAATTCGAGTATGAGAGTTTCCTTTACTTGTCTTTCCGCCTGTTGCGCTTTGTTTTCTGTCAAGCTGCAATGCTCGCCTAATAAAGTCAATTCGGGAATAGTTTCGCGTAAACTTCGCGCTAACTTTTTCAGCTTGCCCGATAAATGCAAATCCAAAAGACGATGTATTGTCAAATCGGGATATCTTCTGA
>WFQY01000084.1 GCA_015486815.1 Phycisphaerae bacterium
ATATTATATTCCGCATCACATTTCCGAAAATCAGGACAATAGCGGAAATTGAAATTAATAAATGAAATTGCTAAAGTCCGTATTTCTTATGCCGATAGATAATATGGGCAAGCGGAGGAGGAAACAGCTATATGAAAAATCCGGAAGAACGGAGAAAACATTATCGTCTCAAGCTTCACCTGCCGATCGAAGTATCATCGCAGGACAAAGATAAGCGTTTGTCCAGAATAACCAGCAATATCTCAGCTGGCGGGATATATTTTTCAAGTCCGCCGAATTACACATTCGCACCGGGAGAGAAACTTAATGTCAAAATTGTAATGCCCAAAACTTCCGCAGCAAAAAATCACAATCTGTTCGACACTTACGCCACCGTCGTTCGCACCGAACCTATCACCAATTCAAGCATTAAGCGAATGGGCGTAGCGTGTAAATTTGACCGACCTCTCACCTTTAACGTTTAACGAAACTTTTCAAAATCCCCCTGTCTTGATATAATACAATTCAACTAAATCGGAGTAATGATTGATGGATAATAGCATAGTTATATCAATTCAAACGCCCTTTCCGCAGGAAACTTCCGCAAAAGAGCATCAATATACGCTAAGCCGTGGAATGGAACTGCTGAACGATGCCCTTACTCACAATCTCGCATTCGTCCTTCTGCCCGAATATTTTAACGTATTAGGTCTGCCTAAAGAGCAAATTTATCAAGCTGCCAATAGTTGGAAACAATTGTACGATGAAATCAACGAATTGGCAAAGCAGCACAACAGCTATATTCTTCTGCCGATGATAGTATCGGACGGAACGGGAAAATTTTTCAATCGGACATTTATCATTGATGAAAATGGGACAGATTCGGGCTATTACGACAAAACACATTTGACCATTTCGGAACGCGAAAGTCTGAAACTAACAGCTGGCGACGAACTTAAATGTTTTGAAACACGTTTCGGTAAAATAGCGATAGCGGTGTGTTATGAGATATATTTTCCGCAAATTTTTTTGACATTGCGCAAGCAATCGCCTAAAATTATTTTCCTGCCATCGCTCCAGCGAAGCGAACACGAGATGGCAAGTGAAATTTTAATTAAAGCACGTGCGATGGATACGCAATCGTATATTGTCCGTTCGAGTTTCGGACAGAGAATCGACCAGGCGTGGACGAAAGATAAGATGTTTGGCCAATCGTGTATTGTACATCCTGACGGAACGATATTAGCTAACGCAGGCCACTATGAAGGATATGCTATCGCATCGATAAGTTTGCCGTTCGTATGGAAAAAGCCGAGATGCTCGGGTTGGCCAATCACAGCGGTACATCAATATTTGACAGAAGACAGCAGAGACGAACTTTACAAATAATATACTCTGTTAGAAAATCACATTTTACAGGAGAAATCAAATGAACAGACCAAATGTTATTTTTGTTGTCAGCGATACATTGAGACGAGACCACTTAAGCATATATGGCAACGATCGGATAAGTACGCCTTACCTTGAGAGATTCGCACAAAATGCTCTTGTATTCGAAAATGCATATACGGGAAGCTTTCCTACCGTGCCTAACAGACACGATATAATGACAGGTAGATTTACCGCTACCTATATTCCTTGGGCACCATTGCCTGCTGACGAGCTTGTTTTGGCACAAATTCTTTCCGATAATGGATATCTAACAGCGATGATAGTTGACCAGCCACATTTTCTTGAAAACGGTTTTTTCTATAATCGCGGATTTAACACGTGGGATTGGATACGGGGGCAAGAATCCGATAATTGGCGAATAGGTCAATATGATTGGCGAGCCAACCCGAAACGATTGCGACATTTGGGAATCTATCCGCAATTCATAAATCGAACGTATTGGCGATATGAAGAAGACAGATTTGTTGCACGAACCGCACAAGCTGCTATGCGCTGGCTTGAAGATTATTTAACATTGCCACAGCAAGACCGTAAACCATTTTTCCTCTATGTTGACGCTTTTGACCCGCACGAACCGTGGGATCCGCCTGACTGGTACGTTAAAAAATATTACCCGAAAGAATACACGGGTGAGATTCTCGATTATCCGCACTACTGGTTTACCGATGGTTATCTGAGCGATGATGAGCTTCAATATATTCGCGCGTTATATGCTGGCGAAGTTTCGCTTGTCGATAGATGGCTTGGCAGATTTTTGGAAAAAATAGAGGATGTCGGATTGACGGACAATACGATTGTAATATTTACGACCGATCACGGTTTCTTGCACGGTGAACACGGGATAATAGGAAAAGCTATCATCAGTCCGAATTCCTCGGAACATTCGACAAATCTCCCGCTATACGAAGAGATTTCGAGAATACCGTTAATAATCAAAACACCCGAACAGCAAAACTCGAAACGGGTTTCCGCTATAGTTCAGCCGGCGGATTTTGCACCGACGATACTCGAATTGTTGGGAATAGCTAAGCCTGATACGATGAGTGGAAAATCCTTTGCAAAGATCATCGAGGGAAAACAAGACACACATCGGGATATTGCCTTTAGCCTACCATATTTGGGTGAAGGTTCAGCGATTACCGTAAGGTATAAGAATTATTTCGCTACTGTCAGGCCAAAGGTAAAAGAGGCTATCGTAGAAACATCGCGGGCAGTCGATGGTGTAGTAAAGAAAGTATGGAATGTGAACGAACTCTCAAAAGATACCATCAACGATTGGAAAGAAGCGTTCCCGATGGCTGATGAAACAAAATTGCAGGAATATCTGGACAAATTAAAGGACATAATGACAAAAGAGCAACTTTATGATCTCGAAGCTGACCCTGATATGAAAAACAACCTCGCAGATACGTCAAAGGATATTATGGATATGATTAGAAAAGAAATAGCGGAATTCCTGAAAAGCGAATTTACCGACAAGGAAATTCTCGCTCGCTGGCTAGGCGAATAACGGGTACATGTCATAAAAGTAGATAAATTTGCGCCTGTCCGGGCGTTTCGATACGTCCGAAAAACCGCGGTCGCTGAGTATCCCGACGGGATGTATCGAAGCGACATTCAACGATCCTCGCAAGCGTTTCGATACGTTCCGCCCCTTTAGGGGCGGAACTACTCAACGCACGGAAATTTCTTCCTACAGACACGACACACATACGGTGAATAATTCAACTTATAGATGGATAAGATTACTGCTCTGTTCTATATTTTACAACCAGATATGCCAATGCGGGGCTGTCGGTCAGGTTAATAATCGAATGATTGACGTCGGCGCTATAATAGACCGAATCGCCCGCGCCCAGCGTTACGCTTTGATCCGCTGATTGTACTTTTATTCGTCCTTTTGCTACGGTAAGGATTTCTTCGGTATTCTGAAAATGTGGTTCGCTCTCGAGTGAGCCAGCTGGCTTAAAATCAATTTGGTAGAACTCGATGTCCTTTTCGAGCGAAAGCGGTGAAAGTGTGCGAATCGTGCATCGTTCATTGCTGGTGAAGATATACCGTTCATCTTCTTTGCGTATGACCTGAAAACGCAGCTTAGGAGTAGCGGAATCGACAAGGTCGGAAATATTCAGATTTAACGCCTGTGCTACTTTCCAGATAATAGCGACGGTCGGATTGGCTTTGTTCTGCTCTAT
>WFQY01000085.1 GCA_015486815.1 Phycisphaerae bacterium
CAGCGTCTTTTCCCATCTCGGAAGTTGTAAATGCACGAAAGGCAAAGCCTGCGAATTTCGGAAGCGAACGCTTTCTCAATATTTCCATAGCAGTATATGCATATCGACTTCGTTGGCTTGTAAACAGTGACCATATAGAATCCGGCAGCAGATGTCCGAAGAGCATAGCGGATTCTATTGTTTCCGTTCTCAGATGACCGGCGAATGACTCGAGCGCTACGCTTAAAGCATCAAAAAATTGTTCCTGATATTCTTTATCGAAATTGCCCGACTCCATTCTGTCAAGAACTTCGCAAGCTATTGCCAGAAATGCACGGGCTGATTGTTCTCTTATACTAACAATCTCATCCCTCAGCAACAGAGCGAGAACATAGCAAAGTTTCGTATTCAAACTACCGGAAATTATTTCGACAACATTCTGACGAACGCGCAGATCGGAAAATCTGCACAAAGCCCGTAATATTCCGGAAAGTTTCTCCGCTATAGCAATAATCTCTCTTTGCAAGTAAGAAGGAAGTTTATGGAACGATCTAACAAGATAGTTGTAAGAATGCTCGTTTGCTCTCTCCAATAACACAGAAGCAAGAGCTGAAATACGTTCGGGCGAGTTAGAGCACAATAACGCAAGACCTACAGACTGGTCAACGGCAGGATTTTCTGATTGACTGATTTTTCTTAATATTGTTTCGTATGCATCATACATTTTATCTGCCTACAGGGCGCACGATATCGGTCTCTGTTGATAATATCGACATAATAAAAGACAGACTTAAGACGCTAAAGCCCGATAATAAAGATTACTTTATTCGATAGCTGGCAATGAAATCCGTTTCTTCGAGGATTTTTATCAGAGTAGCTACTTCCTGCTTGCTGTTTAACCTAACGTCATATTCAACATACATAGCAGATTTGTTTTTATCTTTTCGGATTTTAAGGTCAAGAATTCGCCAACCCTGAGCCTTAAATTTATCTCTTAACGGCCCTATCTCATTACTGCTCGACAACCTAACCAGTATTGATTTATACCAATTTCGCTGAATACCTTTTTCCGCCCTGCCTAAAACGATTAAAGTCAGAAGCATAAATAGCGTTCCGAATACGGAAAGGGCGTAAAGGCCGAAACCAAACCCCATCCCGACACTGGCTATACACCATAAAGAGGCAGCCGTCGTCAGTCCTCTCGCACTTACACCGATTTTTATGATTACCCCTGCGCCTAAAAATCCGATACCGGTGACGACTCCAGCTGCTATTCTTCCCGGGTCAACACGCACTGCTATATCCGAGCTTAACATTCCGGTCTTTCGCGACAGTTCAAGAGAAATTAGCGCTATTATTGCAGAGCCAATAGCGACAAGTATATGAGTTCTGATACCAGCAGGTCGTCCGTGAAATTCCCGCTCGATACCGACTAATGCTCCTGCAGTAAATGCAAAAGCCAGCCGGAGAAAAAGCTCATAATGTTTGGTTATGTTTATAAGAAAATCGCTCATAATGGGCAGTATTATACAAGAACGACAGACAAAATGCACGAGAAACTAACCAACAAGTGTGATATTGTCTTCTTTGCCTGCTTTTTTGGGCGCATTCTTTCTTCGAGGAACAAGAAAAGTAGTACCGCAGTGCTTACATCGCACCTTTTGGCCTCGAGCTTCCTCGGGCACCGCTAATACTTTTCGGCATTTCAGATTGGGACATAAAACTGTAATAGTCATATAATTTTGTTTCCGATGTATCAATAAACCGAAAGTAATAACCACGAATTCAAAAAATTTATCGGCACTTTACGAGAGCGAGTTTAGATAGAATGCGTAAAATTTCAAATAAAAACATAACGTCCGATAATGACTGTTCTATGCCGACTCCTTTTGTATATCAACCTGCGAAAATAGCGGTTTGTTTCCTTTGACGACATCCTCGGTTACTATATACTTTCCTCCCCTTTTCCGTTCAGGAAGCTCATACATAATATCAAGTATAAGCTCTTCCATAACCGCTCGTAAAGCTCGTGCACCCGTGTCTCGTTTAAGAGCTTTTTTGGCAAGGAGTATGAGTGCGCCAGGCGTAAATTCGAGTGTTGCACCTTCCATTTCGAAAAACTTCTGATATTGCTTAACAAGTGCGTTCTTAGGCTCTTGCATTATTCTTATAAGAGCATGCTCATCGAGCGGATGCAAATCGGTAATCACGGGTAATCGACCTACAAGCTCGGGAATCATACCGTACTCGGTTAGGTCTTCGGGAACGACCTGATCGAGAATATGCCCGATTGTTTCAGCGTCGCTCCGCCGTTCCTGTTCTTCGGTGGAAAATCCTATGAGCTTTCGACCGAGGCGTTTTTTGATGATATTTTCAAGTCCTACAAAAGTCCCGCCACAAATGAACAAAATATGTGTCGTATCAACTTGAATATACTGCTGCTCGGGATGTTTTCGTCCACCTTGCGGAGGAACATTGGCAATAGTCCCTTCGAGCATCTTCAATAGTGCCTGCTGAACTCCCTCGCCCGAGACATCGCGGGTAATGGAAACGTTTTGCGAAGTCTTTCCTATTTTGTCTATCTCGTCAATATATACGATACCTCTCTCAGCTGCGGTTATATCGAAATCGGCACTCTGCAACAGCCTAAGAAGGACATTTTCGACATCTTCGCCAACATAGCCCGCTTCGGTAAGAGTAGTAGCATCTGCGATAGCAAAAGGAACATTCAAAAGTCTGGCAAGCGTACGAGCTATGAGAGTTTTACCACAGCCTGTCGGACCTATCAATAAAACATTGGATTTGTCGAGTTCTACATTATCGTCGGTATCCGCAACAATAAGGCGCTTGTAGTGATTGTGAACAGCTACCGCGATAGTCTTTTTGGCACGTTCCTGGCCAATTACATATTCATCGAGATATTCCTTTATCTGACGAGGCGTAGGGATCGAAGCAAATTTTGCGCGAGTGTTTTTAGAACGCTTGCGTTCCTGAGTAATTATATTATGACAAAGCTCGACGCAGCTTGCACAAATAAATACGCCGTTAGGACCTTCAACCATAGGTCCTGCGTCACGATAGCTTCTACCACAAAAACTACAAATACTGTTGGTCTTTCCCTTTTTCGAGCCACTATTACCACTATTACGATTCGTTGCCATCTTTTACCTCTCATATAATATTTTTTCTACAATTATTAATCCATTGGAAATAAGTCTTTAGCTATTAGCCCTTAGCAATTAGGCAAAAGC
>WFQY01000086.1 GCA_015486815.1 Phycisphaerae bacterium
AGCCAAACGTCCAACGGCGTTTGAATCAATCCGCAAAAAACGCTCGGATATTGCATCACAGAATTCAAATAACCTTGGCCAGTTCCACATCCCCCGACGACAAAATCAACTTTTTTAAGATTCAGGAGAATGGCGGAAAGAAGACCTGTATGAATATAAGTTAGTTCGGGCTTAGCCCCCGTCTTAGTCATTCCGGCATTGATTATAGTGTGCCCTCTGCCTTCAAGAGCATCGAGAATATCTGCGTTCTTATCCGCAGCCGATGTCTCATTGATTACTGCTATCTTCATTTCATATTTCTCCTGAAATTGAGTTTAATTGTCTCTGCTTATGGGATATTTTCCGTATTTTATACCCGCTTGCACCATAGCAAGATAATTTTCGGGCTTGACGCTCGAATGGATACTATTACTGGAACTTAGGATAAATCCTCCGCCGACTGCTGCTTCCGCAATACATTTTTTTACTGCCTGCTCTACCTGCTGAACTGTTCCCGAACTCAACAGCTCACCACAATCAATATTGCCAATAAGACAAACCCTATCGCCATACTTTTCCTTTACCTCTTTGATATCCATACCAGCTACCGGCTCGATCGGATTGAGCCCGTCAGGTTCCGCATCAATTATCATATCCAATATAGGCCAAAGATTACCGTCGCTGTGCTTTATGCAGAATGCACCTTCATCGTGAATAGCATCTATCATCTTCTTCAATCGCGGCAGGATAAATTCCCTAAAATGCGCAGGCGACATCAACGGAGCGGTATTATGGGCATAATCATCACCTAAGACAATAATTTCCGCACCCGCTCTTATCGCACTCCGAACCATTTCGATATTAGCTTCGAGCACCTTATCCATAAGCTCGTGGGCAAATTCAGGGTCTATCGCAAAATACATAAGCAAACTATCAAGTCCGACCAGATACGCAGACCACATAAAAGCTGCTCGATGATGAACGATGACTGCTTTCTTTCCTTTGTACCTCTGAACCAAAGACGGCAGGTCTCCCAATCGCCACGGTGCTTTCGGGTCGGGCGGTGTCCATTTGCGCAAATCGTCTTTGCTTTCGATAGGACCTTTAACCGGATGTGCCACCGCTTCTACCGATTTATGATAGAATACACCCCATTCATCATAATAGGTCTCATCCGTCTCATTATGCCTTTTGAATTTCAGACCCGTACCGACAGCATCAAGTCCTATCGCTTCGCTGAATTCACCGATTTCCCATCTGTCGGGAAATAGCGCCCTGCGAATTTTCTCATCGATGACAAATTCGATAATAGGTACTCTATCAGGCAGCTGTCGCTTTAACGCAGTAAATACACGTTCCGCACTATTCATTATCCACTTCCTTATATTGCTTTCCATCAACTTACGTGTTCATGCGTTTCATTCTCTTAGCTGACTCAATTATATTTTTGACATTGACTCCGAGTTTACTGAATATCTTTTCATTATCACCCGATTCCCCGAAGATATCAGGAAAACCCAATCGCATCAGATAACACGGAGCTTTATCCGTCAATACTTCTGATACCGCTCCGCCGAGTCCAGCGATCATACTATGATTTTCAACGGTAATGATTTTTCCGATTTCCCTGCTGGCTTTGACTATTGCCTCTTCATCTATGGGTTTGATCGTCGGCATATGAATCACCCTCGCCTTGATGCCTTCTTTATCCAGTTCCTTAGCTGCCTCAAGAGCCTTGGGTGTCATCATACCAGTCGATATGATTGCGACATCATTACCTTCTGTCAATGTATAACTTTTGCCGATTTCAAATTTATAGTTGTCATCAAAAATTACCGGCACAGGACACCGAACAGTTCGCATATAAAGCGGACCGCGGTGTTTAACCGATTCCAGAACCATCTGACGTGTCTCGACCGCATCGCAGGCAACCCATACGCTCATATTAGGCATAGCACGCATAATTGCAATATCCTGAACCGACTGATGAGTAGCGCCTGCTTTACCGGTAGGTATTCCTCCGTAAGCTCCGTTGAGTTTTACATTGAGTTTCGGATAAGCTATGGAAACCCGCACCTGATCGATAGCCCGCTTAGCCAAAAACACTGCAAATGTAGATACCCAGGGAATATATCCCAACGTGCTCATACCTGCAGCTGCTCCGACCATATTCTGCTCAGCAATGCCCATCTGATAGAATCTATTCGGAAATGCTCTTCCAAATCGTGCCGTCTGCGTACTTTCACCGACGTCAGAATCGAAAACAACGACCTCGCTGTTAATTCCGCCCAATTCGACAAGGGCATCACCAAACGCTACTCTCGGTGCTATCATTTCGCCAATTTTCATAAATACCTCGTTGCTCAATTGTAAATTTTAGAAGTCAGATTTTAGAAGCTATTTTCTGTTCCGCCTTGCAGAGTTTATGGACGCGGTAAAAATCGCTGTCAGTTCTTCAGACTCTTTAAGAAACAATTCAACCCTTTGCCGTTTTAATAACTTTCCCTCGATAATAAGCTCCAACCAGAATGTACTTTCGTCTGCTTCTTCGAGAACTATTTCATTATCCTCAGTGCAAATGATTTTGTACGTTTTCTTAAGTCAGCTTCTTCCATAGCGCTTACCTGTTCAATCCTACTTTTGACTTCTTACTTCTAAAATCTGCCTTCATTTACTGCTATCTATTTCCGCTAATGCCTGTTTTCGTTCCTCTTCATTCGGTGCTTTACCATGCCACTGATGTTTTCCTTCCATAAACGAAACGCCTTTGCCCTTTACAGTGTGAGCAATAATCGCAACAGGCCCGGATTCGCTTGATTCTTTCGCTCCTTCAAGGGTTTTCACCACCTCTGATATATTATGGCCATCGCATTCCAATGCCTTCCAACCAAAGACTTGAAATTTTTCTGTCAGAGGTTCGAGATCGAGTACCGCCTCGGTATTACCCGTCAGCTGAACCTTGTTGCAATCAACAATGGCAATGAGTTTGTTGATTTTATGAAACCCTGCATACATTATCGCTTCCCAGTTTTGTCCTTCCTGCATCTCACCATCACCTAAAAGCACATAGACATTGAAATCCATCTTTCGCTTATCCCTGCCGAGACACATACCAATTCCCACTGATAAGCCTTGGCCCAACGATCCTGTGCTCATATCGACCCCGGGCGTTTTGAGCATGCACGGATGTCCCTGAAGGATAGAATCGACCGCGTCGAATTCTTTTAATCTCTCTTCAGAAAAATAACCGCGTTTTGCAAGCGTACAATAATATCCCGGGCTGGCGTGCCCTTTGCTCAGAATAAACCGATCTCTCTCAGGCCAATCGGGACTGTTCGGGTCAATTTGCATTATTTTAAAATACAATACCACCAGAATTTCCACTGCAGAAAGCGATCCTCCGGTATGACCCGAACCGGCATTCGCTATCGTATTGATAATCGACTTTCGAATATCCTTGCAAATCTGTTTGAGATTTTCATTCATTGCGCCGTTAATCCTCTTTCCAATAGCGTTCGGTGATGATTTTATCTTCGGTGAAGAAGTTAATAATCGCTTTTCCTTGTGCTTTTATGTCGGCGAACTGCGAATCTTTCATTCCGCCAAACGGCAAACAGGCAACCGGTGCGGGAATGCCGATATTGACGCCAATCATACCACATTGAACCTCGACCTTGAACCTTCGTGCCCAATAGCCATTTTGTGTATAAATTGAAGCACCATTACCGTATCGATGGTCATTGATGATTTGAATTGCTTCATCGAGATTTTTCGCTTTCAGGATTACAACCACTGGCCCGAAAATTTCGGTTTTGTGTATTTCCATACCGGGCTTGACATCGGTAAATACAGTCGGGCCAATAAAATATCCATTCTCACATCCTTTAACCTGAATATCACGCCCATCAAGCGATAACGTCGCACCTTCTTTGACGCCCTTCTCAATCATACCGAGAATAAATGTTTTTGCTTTCGCAGAAATTACCGGCCCCATTACCATCTGCTCATCAGCGACTTTGGGGTCAAGCGGATTGGCTACGATAACCTTTTTCGAATCTTCAACGAACCTTTCGCAAATGGTTTTGTACATCTTATCCCCGACAGCGACAATAGCAGAGCTGGCCATACATCTTTGACCGGCGCAGCCGTAGCAGCTTGTAATCATATTGCGAATGACATCGTCAATTTTTGCATCAGGCATTGCGACGAGATGATTTTTTGCCCCACCCATCGCCTGAAATCGCTTGTTTGCTTTGGCACATTTTTGTGCCACCTGCTTGCAGGTGGATGTTGAACCAACCAGCGAAACTCCCTTGACCTTCGGGTTTTCCATAAATGTATCCGCCACAACCCTGTTACCATTGACGAGATTAAATACTCCCGGCGGCAGGCCAATCTGATCTATATATTCGGTAATAATCTGCATTGTCAAAGGAACCTGCTTGGATGCCTTGACGACAAAGGTATTTCCGGTAGCAATGCCATAAGGAATAAACCAGAAAGGTACCATCGCAGGGAAATTAAACGGCGCAATCATCGTGAATACGCCAATCGGCAGACGAAGTACCTCACCGTCTATACCATAAGATAAGCCAATAAGTTTATCGCCCTGCTGAAGGATGGGCATCCCGCAGGCAGCTTCAACGTTTTCGTAAACGCGTTTCATCTCCGCACGTGCATCGGGTAATGATTTACCCATTTCCTCGACCAGAACCCGTGCGATCTTTTCCTCGTTGATTCTGAGCAGTTCGGAAAGTTTGAACAACGGCTGAACCCGTCGCGTAACCGGTGTTTGACTCCAGTCCTTAAATGCCACATCGGCAGCTTCTATTGCACGATTGACTTCCGCTGGTGTTGACACTGGACATTTTGCAATCGTCTCACCGGTACTGGGGTTTTCAACATCGACAAAACCTGTATTTTCCGCTTCGACCCATTTCCCATTGATATAATTCTTTACCACTTTTAGTCCCATAGCCATTCCTTTATTACAAGCCAATCTTATGTCTCAATCGTTGTACATCATCGCACCAATTACCGACATTCCACCTACCGAACACACCCATACCGCCAAGTTCATCATCGCCGTAATATACCGGCACATGAATTAATGATAAACCATCATACATAGATGCCTGTTTCAATACGGTTTGAAGTTCCTGTACCGAATATCCACCAAAGAACGCTTCCACACCCTTCACTGATTTTGCCCAGGCAAGATAATCGACTCCAACACTATCGTTTGTTGCATAATCAATTCCGAACTGCGCTTTCTGTAACCCTGAGATGGCTGCCATTCTTCTGTTATCGAAAACAACGATACATCCTTTGGCTCCGTGTTCGACACCATCGATTAGTATCTGTGGATTCATCGTAAATGCACCGTCACCGGTAAATGCTACACCATAAAATGTTCGGTCAGCCATCACTGTTGCCATCAGGGCAGAGACCGCCCATCCCATATAACTCGCTCCGGTTTCGGTAAATGTTCTTCCAAGCCTATCGTCTTCTACGATTTGAAATCCATTAGCTTGAATATCACCCGAATCAAAAAAGCTTACTGCATTGATTTCCCTCGCCCAATCTACAACAGTTTTTATCGCTGCCGGTTGGGTTAGAACATCTCTACCCCAGACATTATCCCAAAGTGTCGGTTTGTTATATCGGGTCTGTTTGAATATCTCCCATTCCTGTTTTTTCTGTCGGCATTCGGACAACCACCGCGATGAAGATTCTGATTTCGCTTTCCTTTTCCGAAGGTCTTCATTTAGCTTAGCAAGGGATAACTTGACATCTCCCAAAAGCGGAATTGCCTTATTATAGTGCATAACATCTTCAATATCCACATTTATATTGATGACCTTTTGGACTTTAGGATAGCCTGTCCTGCTGCAATCCGATTGACAAACAAACCGTGTTCCAACAGCAATAAGCAAATCCGCCTCTTCCATCGCATAATTACCACACAAACTCCCTTTTGAACCGCCTACCGTCATATTTTGCGGATGATCGTATGGAATAATTCCACTTATCTTCGGACTGATAACTGCAACAGATCCGGTAAGTTCGATGAATTCCTGCAGTTCCTCCGCTGCGTCTTGGCATCCTCCTCCTACCCTGACGACTATCTTTTGTGCAGACCGTATCGCATCTATCGCCTCGGCATATCCGCTCCGGGCTGGGCCCATCTTAGGTGGTGCATCGCAGGGCAGTTCACTCAGGTTGAATTGCTCCATCAACGCACACTGGGTATTCATAGGCAAAAGCAGATAAAACGGACCTGCCTTGTAAGGATGATCAACTGTATTCGCTCCTCTGCGAAGTGCAGTAGCCACAGAATTAGGTGTTTCCAGGCAATAAGCCCTCCCCATAACCTGACAGAGCTTAAGAAACAGATGCTGTTCATTTTTGGGTATTTGCTGAAAGTTAGGCCCTTCATCCTCGGTTGTTTCATCTCCGAAAAGATACCATACGCCAACCCCATCTGAAGCAGCAGCTAATGACCCCGATAATGCATGCAATGCACCCGGACCTATCGATGTGATGACAGCAGCCTTTTCCCCCGTTACCCACCGAAGAGCCATTGCTGAATGAGATGCTGAAATCTCGTTGCGAACGTTGTAGGTCTTAACCAGCCCCGCCTGTTCATAAACACGCAAAACCTCACCTATTTCTGTTGAACCATGGCCCAAAACACCGATGTATTTTTTTACACCCTGTCGCATAAGACCAAGAACAATCGCCTCCGAAAGCGTCAAATCAATTTGCTCAGGAAAGACACCGCTTCGCAACGCATGCTCTAATCCTCCTACCCGTGCAATGAATTCCGCACGTTTTTCCCGTTCCGAAACAATCTGACGATAATTCAAATGACTCATTGAACACTCCTTTTATCAATATATCCGAGCCTCTTTGACATCTTGATACCAAATGTCCTTACCAATTCTCTCATCTGACGAAATGTATCATCATCAAGCCTATCCTTGGGTCCGGATATCCCGATAGCAGCAACGACATTTCGTGAAACATCACGTACCGGTGCTGCGAGACATCGAATACCAATGCGAAATTCTTCATCATCAACAGCTAATCCTACTTCACAAATCCGCTGACATTCTTTTTCAAGTCGTACCAGAGACGTAATTGTTTTTGGGGTGTACTTCTTCAATCGCTGTTTTCCCAGTACGTCTTTTAGCTTTTCCCTTTCGTAATCACAAATGAGAGCTTTGCCCAACGCTGTGCAATGCAGCGGTTCACTACTACCCACTCTACTCGTTACCGCCAGAGTGTGCCGACTCGAAATACAATGGGTAAGAATAACTCTACCTCGTCCGTAAACACCCAGATGAGCGGTCTCTCCTGTCTGCTCTGCAAGGTCAGAGAGAAACGGACCTGCAATATCGTACAATTCCACACGCCCAGCCGTCTTACACGCCAACTCTGTTATAGCAGGTCCCGGAAGATATCGTTTCTGTGAGTCCTGAATGACATACCCGTAATCGAGGAGTGTTGCCATCAGCCGATGCGCCGAACTCCTCTCAATTCCCAGTAGCTCCGCCAAGTCGCCAAGACTTACGGGCTCATCGGACGAGACTACATATTCAAGTAGCGTAAGCCCTCTGCTCAATGATTGAATCGTCGATCGCGATTTCAATTTTGTCTTTGTAATTACCGTCTCTACCATAGAAGCCAATTATAATAAAATATCTTGTATTGCACAATAAAATTATTTATTACTTATAGTGCAATACATATCTAAACGGTCAGAAGCACAACAACCGCTTCTGTGGTTTATAACCATCCGGGGAAGCTCGCATGAGAGTTATAGAAAAGGAACTTCTGATATGTCCTTAAGGTAGATAGGAAATTGAAAACATTTATTCCCAAACTCTGGAGGCAATGCAAAGTCAACCGCCAAAAACTACAACCAGACTACAACCAATAGATACGATATCTGCGATATTTGCGATATATACACAACCGTAAGTGCTTAAATCAGCAATATTTGCAAAATATGGGGGATTTTGATATGAATTCGAAGTCCACAACTCTATCCAATTGAGCTACGGGCGCTAATTCATCTTTATTTTTTCCAAACTATCCCTACTTTCTACACAAAAGCGGGCAATATTGCAAGAAAATAGAAAGGGTAATTTTCGGATTTAGGAATAAAACACGCGTCGCATAGCATACGGATTTCTCAAAATTAATAAGTTTCGCTGAGAAAGAAAACCTTCGCTCACCCTGCTACCGTATAGAAGCATCGGGTTAGTCTTCGCCTTCGATTTTCTTGATGATAATTTCTCTGCCGGTAGCTATCGTCGTACCACCATCGGGGTTGGTAAGCGTCTCGCCCGGCTCTACTATGTTGATGTCCGTCTGAGCCCCTTCAAAAATCGTTCCTTCGAAAGCATGCTCAAAACTATGAGCAAGAAAATCGGCTTCCACACAATGAAGCATACCGACATCAAGAACAATTCTTGTTACTTTTTTCAAGCCATTATCGCGAGCCAGCTTCTCGAGCGACGGTAATATCTCGCGTGCAAGTTTATGTTCGTGCATAACAAATTCCCTTCACAAAAGTCAAAAGTCTTCGTTCAGGCATCTAAGCAGAAGTTTATCCTTCTTTTCAATATCGGTTTCAAGTAAAACTTCCCGAAATTTATTACAATTTTTCCGCCAATTGTTTAGCAGTTTTATAATCTGATCTTCCAAACGGCCGAATGCATCGTTTAGTTCATCCGAGAGCTTATCGCTCTGTTCGACGGATTTCGGCTGAATTGCGAAAATCACCGTTGCTGGTCTGGAAAAAAATCTCTCCGCCATCGCAAGCGTCTGGGCAAAACTTATATCGTGAAGAGAAAATCCCTTCTCACCCTGATCTTCCGCTAACTGTGCGGGTATTATCAATCTGCTCTCGCTAGCTTGCAGTTTCATATCCGCGGAATCAACTATCAAAACCGCAGGTATCTCTTCGAGCAAATTCAGTAACCTTAATCCACCTACACCGCCATCGATAAATTCCACCAACGGAAATTCCGATTGCCGCTCTATGAGTTTTTGTATGAGTAAAACGCCTATTCCGTCATCGCCCGAAAGAATATTGCCCAATCCCAAAACGGTTAGTTTCGGAGCTGGGCAATTATCGTTCCGATTCATCTTATACTCTCCGTTATACGAATTCTACGTTGAGCATATGTACCGAACAGCTGATGCACGGGTCGTACGCCCTGACGAGCATCTCAAGCAGCAGAGTAATCTTATCTTGAGGTTGATCTATTATCTGTGGCAGCAATGCTCGCATATCGTCTTCGATATTTGCACAATTCTGATTTGTAGGAATTACCAAATTAGCTTCCACAATTTTACCGTCATCGTCATAGGTATAATCGTGGAACAGGATGCCTCTCGGCACTTCGGTTACTCCGACACCTCTGCCAGCTTTCGGTTTTACCTCCGGCGGTTCTTCGGGCTTGGGTCCGAGTTCGAGCAGCTGATTGACAACTTCCTTGAGGTCATAGAAGCAATGGACACATTCGATTACCTGCGCAACGTTTATCATATAAGGATTATGGCAGGGAGCTTTAAATCCCATCTTGTCAGCTGCCTCTTTTGCTTTCGGGTGAAGCATATCAAAATTATTATTTACCCTCGCCATCGCACCAACCTGATAGCTCGTGCGATTATTATATGCGTGCTTTGCAGTCGAGTGCTGAACAACCTTTTCGTGAACGATTTTCAGATAATCCTGCTTATCGACCGCTCCCGTATCCGAGCTATAGACTTTACCCCAAATATACGGGAAGTGCGTATCATTTTTGAGAGATACGTATTCCGTTTCTCTTTCGAATTTCGGATATTCGAAAGAAGCGAACAAATCGACGGTAGCGGTTATGTCCGGTTCGAGCTCATCGATTTTCGCTAATAGCTCTTTAAGCTCCTTAGGCTTGGGGGTATATGTAAACCCTCCCGGTTCCATTCCTATCGGATGAACTTTTCTGCCGCAAACCATTCCAGCGACATAATTAGAAAATTTCTTCAGTCTAAGTGCCCTAAGCACAACGTCCGGATGAGATTCGACAAGCGGAACGACCGAAGGAGCGTTGACGTAATCGGGAGCTGCAAGAAAATACGTATGGAGAAAATGGCTCTGCATCGTTTCGCCGTGGCACACCACCTTTTTCAGCAAATTTGCTTGCTCGGACGCCTCGATGCCAAATGCTATTTCGGTAGCTTGCACCGAAGTTAATCCGTGTCCGACGGCACAGATACCGCAGATACGCGTGGTAATATGTCTGACATCTTTCCACTCGCGTCCTTCTAGCATCGCTTCGAAAAATCTCGGCGATTCCACGATTTCGAGCTTACATTCTTCAAGAGTGCCGTCTTTTGCCCGCACCTTAATATTTCCGTGTCCTTCGACCCGTGTAAGGTGATGTACATTGATATCAATCGTCTTAGCCATTTAATTTATCTCCAATAAGTTTTTTTCACCAACCACTAACATCCCGTTTCCAATTATTTCTTTGCTACTTCATAAAAGCCATTGTATAGCTGATATTCTTTGAGGATTTGCTCCATAGTCAAGCCATGCTCAGCCATAACTTCTTTGCAGGCATTATTTTCAGCGTCATCCAAAAGACCTCGACACGCAACACAAGGTTTGCCATAACTCGGGCAGATAGCACCGCAACCTGCCCTTGCAACGACGCCCATACAAACATTACCTTTTAACCATTGGCAGACATTGCCCTTCTGTTTGCATTCCACGCAAACCGGATAATTCGGTATTCGAGGCGTCCTTCCGGAAAGTACCGCCTTTATTACTTCCAATATTTCACTCTTCGGCGGAGGGCAGCCGTAAATCTTCAAATCCACAGGCACTACCGCTTCTACCGGCTGAGCCTCTACTGTCTTGAACCAATCAGCTTTATCGCCATAAACTTTCTTCAGGCAATAATCCAAGCCTTTGTAGTTTTTCATTACATTCAATCCGCCAAGCGTAGCACAAGCACCGATAGGTATAAGCACCTTTGCACGTTCGCGAATCTCTTTGATTTCTTCGACATCCGAAGGTGTGGTAATCGCACCGTCGATAAATGCGATTTCATAATCGTCTGCACGCTCGGACATAGCTTCACGGAAATTAACAAACTCAACGTGATTGAGTATTTCCGGAATCTCATCCTCGCAATTCAATATCTCCAGACTACACCCTTCGCATCCGGTGAAACTAAATACTGCAACCTTGGGCTTACTCATCGAACACCTCGCAATTCATAAAATAATTTTGATGATAGTTT
>WFQY01000087.1 GCA_015486815.1 Phycisphaerae bacterium
ATTCCAGAGTCCGGGCGATCCATCACCGTTACCGTGAACCACGCCAAAGGTTGTTTTTGGTCCGCCCTCAGGACGTTGATGGATGCGAGCAAACTGCCAGGCTTCGCGAATGGTACTGCGAACACGTTTCATCTCCCTGCTGGCGAAACTGTAGCGTTGTCCGCGCGCATTGTTGGAATAGCTGTCGCTTTCTCCGCGTGTATCGTCGTAATAGCCATAGTGTCCCGATTCCGGATAGATAAACTCTGCACCGGTGATATAAGAATAAAATACCGAACTCCGCCATCGCTTCTGCCAAAGCTCGTCGAAGCACACACCGCCATAACAATGCATAGCTATATGGACACCCCATGGTTTGCCGAAGGCCCGGGCGGTCCCACGAACAGCAGCGTGCATTAGATGAGGGTCGCCAGGCATGACCTCAAGGCACAACTTGTCGATGCCCGCCATTGCATGATATTTGAACAGCAGACTGGAATCCACATTCATCAGTGGTCCGGGGCCAATCCTGGTTCGTTCGTAATCGAGCCATTTCTTACAATAAGCAACATAAGCAGCCTGGGCCTCGGATGTTGTATCGCAATTCGGAAGATTCTCCCAGTTTTCAGCTCGACGATTGATGGTGTAACTCTTAGGCCAATACACTACCCCGCCTATCTCGCCAATAGTAATCCGGGAATAAAAATATTCACCCGCTGCGTCGATGATTTCTTTCACATCGGGTTTACTGTAAAACTCGCCCGGAGAATACTCTCCGTCGTATGTTAGAATATTACAGCTGCCTCGTTTCAAAAATTCTGCAAAGCAGATATATATCTTATTCTCTCTGCAATATCGAGCAACCGCCAAAGCCTCCGTTTTATCCAGTGGCATGATCGTAAGAACTATATCGCCCTGTTTAATTGTCTTATGTAAACGAAGCTGCTCCACACCCAGTGGTATGCTTGACCCAATCAAGACTTCTGGTTTCATTGATTATTCCTTAAGCCGTAGTTTTGCTGCCCACCAGCATAAAATCAGAAAAATGGTCATCAATCAAAATGAAAATGTTTCATCGCTGCCGAGATGGATTCATTTATTTTCCCAACCATTATGTCAACTTCCTCTCTGGTCATTACCAGTGCAGGCGCTGCCACGAGCGAGTTACCGTTGTTACGCAGGATCATACCATTATCCCAGCACCAGTCCCTGATGAACGTTCCAACATTGAGCGAAGGGTCAAGCTTGGTCCTGGTCTCGCGGTCAGCCATCAGTTCAATTGCCCATATCATGCCCATTCCGCGAATATCACCGACGATTTTGTACTTGTAAAGCTTTTCCAGTTCCGCTTTCAGATACGCACCCGTTTCCGCTGCCTGCTCGACCACCTTTTCCTTCTCCATTATCTCGATAGTCGCCAATGCCACAGCACACGAAAGGGGATGACCGCCATAAGTTCCACCGCTCCTGAATTCAGAACCCGGTTCCTTGTTGAACACGGAGGCAATTTTCTTCGTCGTCATCGTAACGGACAAAGGCAGATAGCCTGCTGTTAGCGCCTTACTTACCGACATCATGTCTGGTGTAACATCCCAGTTCTCACAGGCAAACCATTTACCGGTCTTACCAAAACCCGTCTGCACCTCATCAAAGATAAGCAAAATGCCATATTTATCACAAATATCTCTGACACCCTGTAAGTAACCATCAGGCGGAATCGGATAACCAAAATTGGAGCCTGGAATCGGATCCATAATCATTGCGGAAATCGTCTCGGGATTTTCCCACACAATCATCTTCTCCAGCATCTTCAAACAGGTCATATTACAGTTCGAGGGGTCAAGCCCCAGTTCGCAGTCGTGACAGCTTACAGGATGCGTAAACAACGCGCCGGGCAGCAATGGCTCAACACATTGCCTCAGTGCGGAAAAACCGGTATATGATGTCGCACCGAGAGTTGTCCCGTGATACGAATATCTCCTGGCGATAACCTTATATCGATGAGGCTCACCATTTGCCCAATGATACTGCCGTGCCATCTTCAGGGCTGTCTCGTTCGCTTCCGACCCGCTGCTGACAAAAAAACTCACATCAAGATCACCAGGCATGATTTCAGCCAGTTTCTCTGCAAGCTTAATTTGCGGAATAGTAAATGAATCATGATAGTTTGGAAAAAACGCAATCTTATCCATCTGCTCCATGATAGCCTGCTTCATCTCATCTCTGCCATGGCCGAAAATGGAGGTAATCAGCGAAGAAAACGAATCGAGATATTTGTTTCCATGAATGTCATAGACGTAACATCCTTCACCAGCAGTGAAAATCTTCGGTTCCTTGGCGAGGTCTTCATTGCTGGCCCAGTGAACCAAAACGTTTTCCATCGCAATTTTCTTAAGCTGCCGCTTCTCCGTGTCAGTAAATTTCTGTAATTTCATGAGTTTGTTCTCCTGTAACAATGTTGCTGATTTTTCCTAATAAATCTCGCATCTTACTTCATATAAGATTCCGCTACTTTATTGAATGCTTCTATATACTTTTTAATGTGGCTGGTCTCGTAAACCGGATGTGCGAAAAATGAAATTGTTCTTTCCGACAGCCATTTCGCCGTTTTACATTCGACTTTGGAATAATCAATATCCCTGACGCCCGGAGCATTAAAAGGATAATTCAAATGACCATTTCCTATTTTTTTCACCAAAACCTCTTCCTTATATATCTCAGGCCACAATGGTCCGAACACGGGAACACCTTCCGCCACCATCGCCGATAGAAATTCCTTCATCGTAACCTTAAGCTTATCGATATCAAGAACAAGCGGCACCCACCAATATGAATTCCGCCTTTCTTCAGTGTCCACGGGAAGATGCATAATAAGCGGATGGTCTTTGACGGCTTCGATCAGTATTTCCGCGTTTTTTCTCCTTATCGGCAGGTTCCATGAATCCATTCTTTCGAGTTCGCAGGAACCTATAACGGATTGCATTTCCGTCATCCTGTAATTACATCCTATTTTGTTATGGATGTATAGATTTTCGTGTTCCAGTCCAAGCATATCCAGGGTCTTACTCGTATCAAACCCAAAATCTCTCAAGGAAAAGCAATCAAGGTATATTTTTTCATTGTTAGTGATTATAGCTCCTCCCTCACCGCCGGTAACCAGATGTTTTGTATGACACAGATTGAAACACCCTATATCTCCGATTGTTCCGGTCTTTTTACCTTTATAAATACCTCCGAAACATTCCGTGCAGTCTTCTATGACATACAGATTATGCCTTTTGGCAATTTCCATAATCGGTCCCATATCAGCTACTATACCGTACATATGAGCGACAATTATCGCCTTTGTCGATTCAGTGATATTCTCCTCAATTTTTTTTGGATCAATGGTATGCGAATAATCACTGTCAACAAAAACCGGCAACGCACCTGCCTGCAAAGCTGCGAATATCGGCGGGAAATAGATATACGAAGGACATATAACCTCATCTCCGAGGCCAATGCCCAAAGAAAGAATAGCCAAATGAAAAGCTCCATACTCATTTACCGTTGAAACGCAATATTTCGCCTCGTGCCATTCAGCCAGCTGATGTTCAAACTTTTTCCCGTACTCACCAGTCCAGTAATTCAATTTACCTGTCTTAAGCGGCTCAACTATCGTTTTGAATGTTTTCTCCGAAAACGCCGGCCATGCAGGAAACATTTCGGTATTTACCGGCTCTCCGCCTTCGATTGCTAATTTCTCCATTTTTCTCTCATTTAACGTCATTTTTTTACCTCTTATTTTGGTTTGCAACATAATCACAGCAGTTGCTTTGTCTTTGGTGATTGTTCCCCGAAAAAAACGCTGGTTTCGTACATAATTCATTATCAGTAGGGCGTTTCATACC
>WFQY01000088.1 GCA_015486815.1 Phycisphaerae bacterium
CGACGAGTTCCACCGGAAGAACAATATTTCTTTGTTCCAGCGGGATTTCTTCTCCACGTATCAAGTTCATTAACATCTCAGCTGCTATTCTTCCCGCTTCTATTCCGTTTTGTTTGACCGAAGTCAATGATGGCTTGAGATGCGAAGCTATGGGCATATCATCAAAGCCTATTACCGAAACATCATCAGGTACCTTTAAGCCATTCCGTTCGAGTTCTTCCATTACGCCGATAGCAGCCCAATCGCCCGAACAAAAGACAGCTGAGAATTTTACGCCCTTGCTCAGCAGCTTTCTTAATGCAAGAGCTCCCGAGTTTCCCGTCTGTTCATATATACAATGCTCAAATAAATCGTCATTAATTTTGATATTCGCTTCTTTAAGAGCCTCGCAATAGCCACGGTACCTTTCTTTTGTTTCGTTATCGTTTCGGGGACCTATAAAAGCTATGTGTGTATGTCCCAGCTCGATGAGTCTTTTAGTTGCAATATACCCGCCACCGAAATTATCAAAATTTACCGAACCCGTATTTTCGTGCGTAATAAGATTATTGACAAAAACGACAGGGAGTATTTTATTAAACACTTCATCGGGCGGAGGATTTTCAAAATCACTGCTGCCGATAAACACGAGTACTCCATCTACTTTTCGTTGATTCAGAGACGTAAGGATGGTTGACCAATCGCGAACTTTGCCCCGCGAAGTCGCCATATATAAATCGTATCCTTCTTGCTCGATTACCTTGCTTACCCCGATTATGTTTTGGATAAGTATGGGAGCGGTCAAACTTTCCATATGCGAGACGACAATTTCTATCGTATTAGCCTTATTTTCCGCTAATCTTTTTGCGAGGACATTCGGATGATATCCGAGGCTGCGGGCAGCTTGTTTAACTTTGCGGACGGTTGCGGAAGAAATGAGTTTATCGCCTCGCAATGCACGCGAGACGGTTGATATATGCACATTTGCTTTTTCCGCTACATCTATAAGTGTCGGCCTCATTTTTTATTCTCTCTTCAATATCGAGCTTCAATATCGAACAGCATTATGCAAGCCTTTGCATACAGTATAACACAAACAAACTGTTTATGCAAGCCCTTGCATAAAATTTTTTAATGAATCAACAAAAATCCTACACGTTTACATCAATATTTGCCATAACCCCTTATACGACAAAAGGTAAGCAACTTATACAGATCATTACAAACAAGAATAGTTTATTTTTATAATTTTGCATCCGGACCTATCGGTATCGCGGTTTTATCCTTATTGTCGATTGATTCCGGAATAATGATAATGTCAGCGGTAATCGGCCTAAATCCGCTCGGGTCCAAAAGAATGCACCGACAAGCAGCGGGCATTTTGCTTTTGAGCGCATCGAGAGTTTGCGGATTCCATATCGGAATCGATACTTTCGTTGTCTCCCCTGGCGGACAGGAAACCGGAATGTCTCGCCAAAGCCTCATCTGTCCCATCCACTTACCACCACCCGCCATCATCGTTCGCAAAGTGCATTGCTCCAAATCGATGCTATTATAATGATTGGTAATCTCGAAACTTATCTCCGTTTGGCCATCTCGCCACATAACTCTATCAGGAAATTGTATTGGCGAGAACAGCACTCTCAACGCCCAGAACGCAGGCTTAGGCAGCAGGTTAGCGGTTACCACTCCCCAATCCGCATCCTCGCCCCAGCGTACCCATCCCCACGGATTATTGCCCGCTCCGCTACAAAGCCAAGGAAAATAAGCACCGCCAAGGCAAGTAGGATCATCTCGCATATATCCCCATTCGTCCCTCAGCCGATCAATAAAAACCTGTAAGGTATTTTTACCCGAAAGAGGATCCTCTTCTCTGTCAGCGATACGTGAAAGATAAGGTGCATTCAAAAGATCGGGTTGATAGTTAAACAACCCATATTCCGAGCTGAACCATACTCCGCTCCAGCCACGCTTTAACGCTTGCTCACGAGTTATCGTTTCCATATCCCCTTCCCACGATCGCGGATTAGTTACCACGCCCGTTTTATTAAACTCACGGACAAGCTTAAAACTATAATGCGTATCGGCTATATCTCCGACTCTGACTTCGAATATCCCTTTGATCTTATTCGCAGGTCCTGGCGGTGGAAACATCGTCGGACGAGTCGGGTCGAGTTGCTTAACGAATTTATCGTAAATTCGCAAATGATTCCAGCCATCTTCAGCTACAGCAGCTTTGTTGGGCATATTTTCATTGCCTACACTCCAGACCACAACAGACGGATGATGCCGATCGCGTCTGACTCCGCCCTCGATTCTCATTAACGCAGGGCCTACCCATTCCGGATCGTGAATATAATTGGTACCCCAATCAATGGGTAGTTCCTGAAGCAGATAAAATCCAAGCTCATCGCATAGCTTCGCCAACGTCGGCGGAGCTAAAAAATGCGTGCGAATCGCATTGACATTCGCCTTTTTCATCAAGCCGAGACACTCTCTAAGCCACGATTCGGGTGTGTACATTCCATATTCGGGATGAAATGTCAAATGATTGACGCCCCTGAACTTGACCGGATTGCTATTGAGAATCGGACGTTGGTTTTTCAGCTCGAATTTCCTAAAGCCGGTGCGATACGAATTTGTCTGCTCATTCTGTCCTTCAATCGACAGAACAATATTCACGCTATACAAATTCGGAAACTCATCATTCCATAATTTCGGTTTGTCAATTTTTATTTCAACCGGTATCGTATCGGTCGAAGACGGAGCTATTCGTACCTCTCTGCTAAAACTACCTACGACCTTTCGCGACGGCAAATCAGACACATCAACACGCAATACGCCGTTACTTTGTTGGCTGTTCGTATTTTTTATCGCGATTTGACCTTTGAGCTTACCCTCAGTCAGTGTGTCATTGAGTTCGGTGATGATGTGATAATCGCACACATAGCATTTTTCAACCGAATGAAAATAGGCGTCCTGATTGATGCCTGCGAATTCCAATGCGTGTCTCGGCATATCCATCTGTACATATTTGTGCCTGCGCATTAAACGAATAGCTACGTTTGCCTGCTCGCCCGGCGCAACAATTTCGGAAACGTCCCATTCCATTGGCGTTAAACCGCTAAGATGTTCGCCCAGCAATTTACCATTGCAGTAAACTCTCGCAGCTGGATATATCGCATCAAAATGCAAAAAAATTCTTCTATTATTCCAATCAGATGGAATGTGCACTGTTTTTCTCAAAATAGCTCCGTCGTCAGGATGAATGTGCGTTAAGCGTACCCTATCCCAATTTTCGATTTTCGAGACATCCTCTTCGGGGTCATAATAAAACACCTTTCCGGGCTGTTGCATTTCATCCCATTCGGAATCATCCGTATTTGTTCCGCAGAGATTAGCTTCATCGTCTTCGAAAGGCCATTTTTTAACCCGCCAATTACCATTCAGCCCGAGCTTTGCTATCGCATCATTCACCGGCACGATAAAACGAGCGGGTATCAGAGTCGTTTTGCTACCATCGGCAAATGTAATTTCCTTAGCCGTCTCAGCTGTCAGTTGCTCTTTAATAATCTCATCACCATCGACTAAAACAGACATACTTTTTCCTTTGTTCATTTCAAATGACCGGTTTTGCTTCGGACAAATTTAACCTGAATAATATCCAATGAAAGTCGAGCCAGCAAACATTTTTTCGTGAAATGGATTTTATCTCCGTGCTTTATAATACACGAAAGCTGAATGCAGTTTCACGAAAAATATTTAACTGCTATGAGGAAGAAACGTATAGCGAAACTGAATATACTTTCGGCTTAGCGTAATGATTTCCAGCAATACCGTTTTCCCGTCTTTTGTCTTAATCAGATAAACCCAGCCAGCCTGAGGATTGAAAATTTTCTTTTCCCATCTGATATTTTCGGGCACTTTCGAGATATAATCTTCAAGCACGCCCCGGCCGAGCTCTGCTATCATAGCGTCCCCCAATGCGATTATCGGCTCGATATGTATCGCAATATCACCGCTTGTTTTCGAATTCGCATCTCTGCCCGCAACCGAAGACGGCTTTAATATCTTCGAATCGCAAAAACGAAATTCATAGCCAAACAGTGGCATAGAAACAATCCGCACATCGCCACGACTTATCACCGTGCCAACCTTGAGCCCTTTTCTGATTTTAGCATAGGCATCGACAGGATGATATTCGTTCCACTTCGCTGTTTTACCGCCCGAAGTTATTTTTATATTGTTGAATTTGGCGGGCGTATTCAAACGAAGCTTACAGACACCGCTAAATGTCGCGCCGCTTATGATATGCTTGGCTGGCTTACCATTGGTAAGAAATTTGTTCCGTACGACAATAGCGTTGCGAAATTCGCCTGTCGTATTGGTGCGTATCTTCACAAACGCACTACTTACATCAAAGGTATTGCCTATGAATTTAACATCCGGAAATATCCCGCGAACACGAACATAAATATTTTTAAAAGTACAGCCGATAACCGCAACATTGCGATTTCTCAACTTTTCATCGCCCGAAAAGCATAAAAAACTCCCCCACGTATCAGCTCCCATCTGTCCCGCTTTGCTTCCGTCGAAAATACATTTGTGAAACACACCATTGCGAACATAGAGCCCCTTATTCGGCTCGATGTCAAAATGATAAAGCCCCCACAACGACCCGATATAACAACCATCAAACACAAATCCATCGCTATTGCCCACAAGCGATACGACATTCCGACCCGCCCTATCGAAATGACATTTGATTACCTTCAGATTATTACACGTGCGAATATACAAACAATCATATCTCGCTTCCATCGCCTTGATATTATATATCGTCGCGTTTGTAGCGTCGAATACGCCTATAAGATGAACGGGCCTTGCGCTACTTCCTTTGCCCTTACCACCGGTACCGATTTTCCAATGCCTGCCGGACACCGAAGCGCTCGGCGTGCCATAAATGGTAAAGTTCATAATCGTCCCGCCGCGAAGTTCTATCATCGCATAAGCGGAATCAATACCACGCAAAATCGTCTTTTCGCGACTGATTCCGCCAACCGTTACCGTATCATAAACCTTTATACTCTTTATCTCATAGACGCCAGCTGGCAGATATACATATCCTCCACCGTTAGCCTTTACATAATCGATAGCTGCCTGCAATGCTAATGTATCATCGGTCTTCGCATCTCCACGAGCGTTTGTTTTATAAATGCCTTTCTGAGCCAAATCCGTCTTTACATTGACGATAGGCCAACTTTCAGCAAATGCTGACACATTCAACATCAGCACAGCGAAATAGATGACCAATATTTTAGAAAACTTTTCTTGCATAATATCTTTCCTTTTGCTTTCGGTTCGATCACAAATAAGCGGGCGAGACAAAATCTTCTGTCATCTTTACCGGCAGGATCCGCACATTGCCATCCTTATCGCAAAAATAAATTCGCGACGCTGATGGTTTTCTTGCGTGCCCGTCAGCCCATAATGCATAAAAATCGCGATGGGCATTTACCGGACGACGAACGTATGTATGATTAAATTCGCTGTTGTGTGTTAGCTGTTTAATTAACATCCAATCTTTTCCGCTATTTTCTGTCAGCCACATCGCCACTTCACCGCCCGGATTAAATCGTTGCGGACCAGGCTCGGTAGGAGCTATAATCCGCCAACGACCTGCCCCCTCGATATACAACGACCCCATATCATAATTACTATCCGACTCTGTTACAGAATTAATATCCCAGCTCTTCCCATCCCAACGTGCTGCCCGCCAGACGAGAGGGCTACTCTTAGGCCCTGATTCATATCCTCTGCTCGTCAGATATAAAATCACAGGCTGACCCGACTCATCAAACCGTATATCCTTTAAATACACATTCAAACCTTCGCTGCGATAATCATAAACCAATGCGGGATTATCTACTTCCGTCAGCGGAATATCAAGCGATTGCGAATCAGCTGACCGCCAACTTTGCCCCGAATCATCACTTTCCATATAATAAAGATTTGTCCGCCAATTAAGCCCCTTTCCAACGGGATGAAAATTAAAAGCAGCAGCGACTTTGCTACGGTTAGCAACACTTATTTGATAATGCCCCTCATCTATCGCAGCGAGCCGTTGCCATTGCGACCAATGTTTTCCGTCGCGAGAATGAATAAAAAAACTCGTTCTGATAGCAGGGTCGTTATAATGAGTTAAAAACGCTGAAAATCCTCTTTCCGGTATGTTCCATACCTGCATATAAGAAAAGTTATCGAACGGCACTTCTCTGCCATTTTCCATTCGCACCGCATCTATCCTCTCGAATTTATCAATACTATAAGGCTCACAGCTACGATGGATATACGACGGCCTTTGGACGCCGTGAGATGTTGAAAAAATCCATATAAAACCATTCTCATCAAGCGAAATTACAGGATTATCGTGTGCATCATCGGTCTGCTTATCGAGCAAAATTGTTGGCTTCGGTACAACATCATTTTTGTGGTCATAATATGAGACCATATGATGCAATTTTCGGTAATCATCTTTTGTTGTTCCGCCATAGCAGAAAAATGTTTTATTCGCTTCCTGCGAATAAACAGCGAAAGGCTGATGTTTCGCACAATACGTCCCAAGCCCACCGCTATATTTAAAGACATATTCATCATTCGACGGCTGATTCATATACCAAATGCCACGATAGCCATCGTCCTTTTCATTCATTATTACCATCGCTACTCTTCCTACTCTCATTTTTTGCGGATTGACTTATGCTTTTTGTACAATTTCACCAGCATTCTATCCAACTGTTGCCTAACGCTATCGAACGTTTCCACGCTTTTACCTACCCCGTCGCGCGAGATAGCGACATCGACAAGCATATCGAGCATCTTCACATCAGCGCCGAGTTTTTTCAGCATATACAATCTTTTATATTCCTGAATACCCTGACGAATAGCTTCGTATCCCCGCGAGCTTATCGGCCGACCGTCAGGGCCCTGCGGATATGTAAACGAATAATTTAATCTTTTGCCGACTTGCCCTTTCCATACATCTACATGCCAATCATTAGCAGCGAATATTCCAAACCCCTTAAGCCGATATTTCCACGCCAGCCAAGGGCCTGTTCGCAATATCTGCCTACCCACCGCAGGCCTGCGAGATGCAAGTCCCCAAATATCATACGCCCATATAGGCTTACCTGTCGATTGCAAATACTTAAACGCCCCGCTACTGTCCCACAGATGCCAAGTATAAGGACACCAAATATCAGTAACCGGATTAAGCACCTTAAGAGTTCCATCGATCGTCGTTGTGTTTTTCCCATTCTGTTTGACCCACGGAGGGTCATACCAAATCGGTGCCTGCGGAAAGTGCTTCTTTATCAATTTCGCATATTCAAGCGTTATCTTCGCTGTCTTGTCCGTAGGCTCATCGAACGGATTAAACGCCCATTGACTGCGTGGCACACCGAGTTTCTTTATGAGCTTTACCCGCTTAGCTGTCCATTCGAGATATTTTTTCTTTTCCTTCTCGTCGGGCAATTTAGCTGGATGATGATGACAAAACAGCAAAAATTTCGCACCCGCCTTCCACGCCTGCTCGTAATTTACCCACGCTACATTTATACCGTGCTCGATAAAATCGGGAATCATCTTTTTTCCCCACCACTGCCAAGCAATGTAATATAGCGGGCTATCTATAGGCAGCTCAGCATCCAAAACGCTAATGTTAATCGGTATTTCGCTTCTGTGCCCGAAATCGTCCCTGAATATCAACTTCGCAGTATAATTGCCCGATTTTATGCCTCGCAAATCAACTGTCAGCCAAAGAAAAATCGGACTATCGGGCAGAACCGTAAATCGCGGAAATCTTTTTATCTGCTTGTAATTCAGAACGGGCTTTGCTTTTGGTACATCGATTTTCCGTATCAGCGGATCCCAAACTATATCATCATTATATTTGACCTGCCCGACAACTCTCAGCTCTATACGATTTTTCAAAGGTTTCGCTGCAACTAATTTCACGATAACTTCGGATTTTTTGTCAGATGCAATCGCACACGCACCCGTCAGCCAATCGTTACGAGGCCCCGAAAGATTTATCCGCTTTATCTCTCTCGTCAGCAAAACAGCAAGCTGCTTTACGTCCGCTTCAACCCACGGATGAACATAACAAACCCGCCAATGCTGAATTTTCTGTTTTTTTAATTTTGTGTTTGCCCCGTTAGCAACATATGCAATCGACAAGATAACACATAAAACAAATAATATTTTTTTCATATACTTCCTTTCATATTAACCGATGTCAGCTTTTACCTTATCCACTAAAATCTTGACCTTTTCTTCATCGATGACCGATATGAGCGTATCATCGCAATCGCTAGAGCCCATCTTCACCCCGTTGTTAGGCCAAGGCACTTGCGTCTTTATCACCTTTTCCACACGTGAGTGAAATTCCCTCGCACCGATTTCAAGCATCTTATCGACATTCGTTTCGTTCACTTCACCGCCCGGCATAATGATAATATCATTACCTGCGAGTTTAATGAGTTTTGCGATAAACTCCGCACCATCTACCACCGTCGCCCGCTGACCGGAAGTTAATATTCGTGTAACACCTATCTGCTTTAGTTGCTCCAACGCCCGTTCAGGCTCCTGGATTACATCAAATGCACGATGAAACGTTACTTCCATTCCTTTGCTTTTCGCTAACTCCGTAAGATTTTTTACCGCATCGTAATCCAAAAATCCCTTTTCGTCCATCACACCCAACACAACGCAATCAGCTCCTATCTCGCCAGCAGCCTTTATATCATCCGCCATCACCTTCAGCTCATCTTCGCTATAAACAAAATCTCCGCCGCGTGGTCTAATCATCATCGAGACCTTAACTTCCGTTTCTTCGACAGCCCACTTCACATATCCGTAGCTTGGCGTCGTGCCACCCGAAAATTTATCAGAGCAAAGCTCAACTCGCGTCGCTCCGCCTTTTTGCGCATTGATAACATCCTGAACAGAAAAACAGCAAATCTCTACATTGTAATCCATAATCATTTTCTTTCGTAATAATGTTATTCGATAGGCCCACCAGCAGGCCAAACCAAACTTCCAGAATCTATTATCATCGCAGTATCGATATTCGATATTAACGGAAGATTTCTTTTAAGCTCATCCACATCGTCCGCTGTCAATAGCTTACCTGTCTTTTTGGAAAAATATACGTTTCCATCATTTAAAATCACACGCCTACCGTCCGGACAATAGACTATCACAAGCGTATGCGCTTCGAGCGTAATAAGCTCACCCTTTTTAGCTTTCCTCTCCGCCAACCCGCACCGATACGCAACATACCGCCCACCGCCTGGCAGACGGAGTTGCTCGACCAATCCCTTTATCACCGTCGCAAACGCACCGCAAATTCCCGAGCCAAACCGCATTATCGACAACGGGCTATTCGTTATCTCGCTAAAGTTTTCTATCAGCTCATATACCATAACATCACTTTGACGAACAAATATACTCGCTGCCACCAATCGTTCATCCTCATCGGAAAATCGCCTTTCTATCATCTTTGCGATTTTCCTCATCGCTCCGCGTTCCATCAGATTGAATTTTACCCTGCCATCTACACTTTGCAGATAGAAATCCGACGGTGCTCCGTCAGCTGTCGTCATTCTAATCATTCGAGGCAAACGCTCAGCTATGGCAGATGCCCTTTTGAGATTATAATCCGCACCTTTCGTATCAACCCTTTCTCCAAGCCGTAAAGCTGCCTCCAACCAATAACGCCCGTCATAAATCACCCTACCGGTTTTAGGGTCCGACAATCGCAGCTGCAGAAAACCCCTGCCAATATTGTGAATCCGATAAGGAAGATGAATTATATTTCTGCCGGCAGCAAGCGACATCCTACCACGAGAAGTTTTAACTTTCGTATCATCATAAAACCCTACATCGATAATCCACTCTGCTTTTATCCCACTCGATGTATGATTGTGAGCTTCCGCAACAATTTCATTCTCACCTAAAAGCCATTCGCCAAGCCACAACCGCTCCAGCGTTACCGAAACATCATTCAAATACATATCGCCAAAACGCATCGGCACTTCGACATTTTCGCCAAACCACCGCACTTCCGACCATACTGATTGCTCAGGCAGCCCCGAATGCCTAAAACGATGCGCATTAAACCCGATAACCGCCGGCAGCTTACCGTCTTCGCTCAACAACGAAAACGGTATTTTGAACATCGCAGTCCAGCCACTTCTATCCCTATCACATCTGACTTTAAGCTCCCATTGCGAATTAAGTTCGATACTGCATTCTTCTTTGCTCACCGCAGTACTGATAGGATGTACCGGATATAAACTCGCATTTCGCTTTCCCCTCAACGAACCCTTCCCACCGCCAGGCGTCGCAAAAAATTCGATATATTCATCGTGCTGATGATTCGCATCAAAGACAATCGAGACATAATCGCTATAGTATGGCAGATGCTTGATATTTCTGCCGTTAAGCAAAATACTCCTTCCGCTAACACTTCGCCCTATTCCGTCGGGGTCTTGGGCACGAATAGCAATATATAGCTCATCTTCAAATCGTAAAGCTTTAAACGTCGTTTGCGCACGTGGCGAAGAATTTAACGAATGAATACCATTTAACACAAAAGGCTCGGAAACAGCTGACTGCGACCACGAGGGATTATCAAAATTGCCGTCAAACGCAGGCTTACGCGAAACTTTCGGAACGATTATCGCTTTTGGCTGATGATATGTAACCTCTATCATCCGCCGATATTTCAAATACTCACTGTCTCGCTTCGCGCAGACATTATCGAAAAACCATTTATGATGTGAAGGAATATCTGAGCGTGCAGATGTCTTTGTCATTTTTTTCCTCTAAATCCTAAAGAAGGCTGAACCATGTACATTATTCCCATCCTCGCCAGCGCTTATCGAACGGATCGAGCCCTGCCGGTGAAAAGTTACCATCAAATCGAACTGTTGACACGTGCAAATCAACGTGAAGAAAATTAGCACTATCACCATGCCTCCAACTAATAACATCTTCGGGTGCACCGGTACCGTATGTCTGATAATTCCATGCATTATAAGTTCCTACACCATCGAATACCAGAAAGGTATCAGGGTTAGCTATTCGGTCTATTTTTTTCAAAGCAGCCCAGAGATAAGGTCGGTCTGCCCAAATACCCGGCATCATCAGTTCATTAGTAGCATAATCGGTATTCCACGTTGGATTTTTATTATCAGGCGGAACCGATGGACAGAAAAATATATCATCCTTTTTAGTCGGGTCAGCAGACGAGCCAGCATAATTTTCATTCCCGAAATTAAGTGCGGTATTGCGTAAAATAACCGCCCAAGGCTGCCATTGAAGTTGACTATATCCGGGCAGTTTCAGAAAAGCATACGATGGTGGTAAATATCCGTTAAACTGTTCGGCATACATATAAAACGCTGTCGATTGCTGTTTCAGATTTGAGAGGCATATTACCGTCCTTGCC
>WFQY01000089.1 GCA_015486815.1 Phycisphaerae bacterium
TCGAAAAATTCAAAGCTGATATAGAACGCTGGAAAAATCACCCTGCAATTGGTTTCTGGTATATTTACGATGAACCAAATCGTCCGGGAATGGCACCCGAGAGGCTTATGAAGTTTCACAAAATTGTAAAGAAGGAAACGCCGAATATCCCCGATGCCATCGCTATTTGCTGGATAGAACACTGGTGGGAATGGACAAAATGCGCAGATATTATCATGCCAGATTTTTATCCGGTAAGAAAAGAAGCATTCCCGAAATCGATGCTAAATCAGCAGGCGGAATTTTTCGGAAAGGTAAGCAAGCATTGCGATTGTATGATACCGATTGTGCAATGTTTCGGATTTCCGAAATATCCCAACCCGATAGAACTGAGATATATTATGTTTAGCACGCTAACACAAAAAGCTCACGGGTTATTTTTCTGGTCATACTGGCGAAGCAGAATCAGACCTTTCGGAAAAGGCCAACTCAGACCCGATTATCTCGAAAAAACGCTAAAACCGGTTTTGTATGATTTCAGACAATTTGTAAAGCGTATCAACCCTACTGATGTACTGCTTGTTCCTAATCTGACGAATCCAGCTTACAGTAGCAGACAGCTTATCGTCGGAATTTGGAAGCAAAGTAAGAAGATATACGTTTTAATGATAAACAATTGGCCTACACCAAGGGACGTAGTGGTTCCTCTCAAACCTTATATCATCGAGGCAGAACTCAAGCAGATACTTTCCACTCGATATATCCCCGATTTAAAAGTAAAAAATGGACAGCTTAAACTACACGTTCTTCCGTGGGAAACTTTTATTTGGGAAACAAATATGAAAACGAACGGCAACTAAAATAATTTTCGGAACTTCCATATCCGCAAAAACACAATATCTGTATGAAACACAAGACTTTCTTTCCTAAAAATCCGAAAATATTCCTTGATATATAAATATTTATTTGATAATATAGGGTTATGTGGTCGGCAGATTAATTGATAATATAATGAGATCTTTTTAGGAGTAAATGTTATGAAGGGAAGAAAGTTAATGGGTTGGGGAGTCTGTGTTGCTATTCTTTTTAACTGCTCTTTTGCGTTTGCTATTCAGTATATCGAACCATACCTACAAGCTCCTAAGCAAGACGGAATGACTATTCTATGGTGGACAAACTCATCTCAGCCAAATAGCTCGGTCGAATACGGACTCGGAAATTATAATAATACCGTAGCTGCTTCCAATGACTATGTCTCATCAATGAATCTGTATAAACACGAAGTAAAGCTAAATGGCTTAAGTACCGAAACAACATACAATTATCGTGTACAATCGGGAAGTACGTTAAGTAATAGCTATACATTTAAGACTGCTATCAACCGCAGCAGCAATTTTCGATTTGCACTGCTCGGAGACGGTAGAACCGATAATAGCACTGTGATAAGCAGACATAAACATATGGTAGATATGGCTGGCGACAGAGGCGCCGACTTTATAATTGAAGCTGGCGATCAGGTAAAAGCAGGCACCGCAAGCCACTGGAACACTCTCTACAGAAACATTGTTACCAACTCAGCTGGCGGGTCGTCTTATGGCAGCAAAATTCCATATATGACAGCTGTCGGAAATCACGAAATATGGGACGGCAGCAGTTATGACAGTGGAAATTTAACTACTTCGATGGCGAGATACAAAGCGTTTATGGCTAATCCGAGCAACGGGTCGAGCAATCCGAACTGGAATGAAAGATATTATTCATTCAAATATGGAGCGGCAACTTTTATTGTTCTCGATTTGAACAACACATCAAGCAACAGTTACGATAATCATGATTATCTGCCAGACGGTTCCACCCCCGATTGGGAGCCTGGCTCGGAGCAATACAACTGGATGGTAAATCAGCTTCAGCAAGCTCAACAGGACAGTGCATTCACTTTTGTCATCGCACACCCTTCGCCATACAGTAGAGGCGTACACGGCAGCCCTTCGGACACTCAACGTGGATATCAACTTAGAGCTTTGGATCCCGTTTGGCGTCAATATGGCGTCGATGCAGTATTAACATCTCACGATCATACCGTTGAACATTGCCTAACCGGCCCAGCTGGTTTCGAAAACGATATGGATGTCAACGACCCTAACAATCTAAACTATCTCGTTATGGGAAATTCCGGATATTCATCAAGATATGCGGAAGATGGCTGGAATACGTGGATGGATATCGAAGGAAATGACGGGCCTCCCTATTATACCAAATATTTCTATAGCTGGGCAGGCAATGACAGTTTATCAAGTTTCTGGGATGTTAATATTGTCAACGAAGGCAATAATCTCTGGCGAGCGGACTTTCAGGTCGTACGTAGCGACGGGCAAATATTCGATCCGTTCTCAATCGAAAGAACCGACCCCGTACCTGGGCCCGCTACTGTTTCCCTGATGGTTATAGCACTGGCGGGAATGCTCAGACGAAAAAATTGACAACAACCATAGGAACGCGGCGCAAAATGCGACAATCCCGATTGATATGTAGGTGCAGACCTATGTGTCTGCCCCAAAATTAGGGCGGACACGCAGGTCCGCCCCTACGGATTTGTGTTTTGAGAGAAGTGAGCTAAAACATCAACTTTTGTATTGCCTGTATGGGCTCAGCTTCAATAATTTGAACGCCTGAGTACCGTTGGGGTCTTCGAGCATAACCTTGCTTGACCAACCGTTAACGAGAATATCTGTCATTCGTTCGAGCGATTTCGCCTTATACGGTGAAAGGTAATTTTGCGAAAGCTGCCACAGCGATAAATTTTCACATATATTCATTGCCTTACCGAACTTTTCGCCAACAGCCAAACGATTAACCCGTGAAAACATTCTTCGATTAAACCCGAACCATTTGATATGCGGATAAATATTTTCCGCTAACTGCCTATCATAAATATCGGCTGAATATCGCAAAAGTTCTGGCAGCTCATTTCGCAATTTCAGATCGACACATTGATCAGCCCGAAGTTCCCAATATAAATGCCCGAATGCAATTGTCGAGTTAGCCAAAACAATCTGTCTCGGCACAAACTCGTTGTGTGCAACAGTGTCAGCTGCCAAATGCGTCAGGAAGCCATACGCAAAAGCTCGAGCAGAATCATCTCTCGCACCTTCCATTATCCGCAGTCCGGCAGGCCAATGATGGCTTTGTTTTCTGCGAGTGGAAAATTTCTTGCCTATAATCACATCAGCTAAAATATTCCCGATGATAAAATCTTTACGATGGGCAAGAATAAGACTACTAACCGCCCCACCAATAATTATTGCTTCGTTAAGTAGCGATTGTGCCAATTCTATGTGCGTGGATAACCCCCACCCAAAGCTCTCTCTGCTCAAAAACAGCACCAAAAAGACACTGAAAATAACAAATATCATAAAATAAGTCCTATAATTTTCGAATTTATTCTGCTAATTTGGTAGCCTAAACTGATATAATTTTATACAGGTACTATTGCGGAAAACAAAAATTTATTATAACAAGGGGAATTTTATGTTGCAATGTATTGATTGTGAATTTTGTGTCAAAGACGATGCAGGTAGAATTCAGATGCGGTGCAATCCGTTTGTAAATGCCAAGGAACCCGAATGTATCCAAAAATGGTTATTGATGAAAATGGATATGCTGCTACGCTCATACCAATCGACGCTAAGCTTCTATCAAAAGCTCGCTCCGCTTCAGGAACGTATGCTCAAGCATATCGAACGAGAGCTTGACGATGTCGAAGAATCTGACAAATGGAAATATGAAGAACCCGACGACGAGATTGTCGATGCTGACGATGAGGATGACTTTGACGAATTAGGCGGACTCGACGAATCGGATTTCAAGTAGTATCCGCAGTTAAAAGCCCTTTTTGTTAATTGTTTATATACTCATTGCCGATCGCAGGCGGTTGTTCCATAGGCTGATGAAATTGCACCACGAGGCGATTCAATGAGGAATTATACCATTCGCTTCTGACAACAGTGCAGGGACGATGCTCGTGTATGATTTCGAAATTGCCGTTGACCACCTTCGGATACATCAGCCCGATTTCGACTTCCTTGCCCGTATCAAACGGACAATCGTTTTCGATAAGTATAGCAGCCCCTTTCGAATTCAGATCTACCATCCTTGCTAATCTGCCCCCGCGAATATCATCGCAATAAAGCTGACTTTCCCAAGAATAACGTAAGCGAGGTTCCTGACGTCTGTCTGCATTTGCTATCATTTTTCAAACTCCCGATTTTTGATTTGATAACGATGTTTATTTCGACATAAAATAGGAGGCACTTTATTTACAAAAAACGAAATTACAAGCAAGGAGACATACACAATGCTATTAGCTGGCAAAGGTCTGACAAGCGGATACTTAACAGACGAACAGGTTTTCGAAATATTGAAAACAGGCATCGAGCAAATCGACCTTAAAGGAAAAAAAGTGCTCGTCCTGATTCCCGACCATACGAGAACATGCCCGTTGGGAATGCTGTTTCGTTATATGGCTGATCTTATAACACCGCGAGCAAGCAAGCTCGACTTTCTCATCGCACTTGGCACACATCCGCCAATGTCGCAGGAAAAAATCAATCAGTTGGTAGGCATCTCCGAAGATCAGCGAAATACAAAATACAAAAACATCGGCATATACAATCACGATTGGACTAATTCGGACACATTTACGACTCTCGGTACAATATCAGCTGACGAAATTGAAAAGATAACTAAGGGACTGATGAAACAACAGGTACCGGTCGGCCTAAATAAGATGATTTTAGATTACGACCAACTGATGATTTTAGGCCCGACATTTCCGCACGAAGTAGTAGGCTTTTCGGGCGGTCTGAAATATTTCTTCCCCGGTATCGCGGACTGGAAAATCATAAACTTCTTCCATTGGCTCGGTGCGGTTATCACCTGCATTAAGATTATAGGCCATCGTGATACACCTGTTCGTGAAGTCCTGAATAAAGCCGCTGAGTTTATACCTCGTCCGATTATCAATATTGATCTGGTCGTCAAAGATGCAAAATTAGCTGGCTGTTTTATAGGCGATGCAAAAGAAGCATTCAAAGAAGCTGCCGATTTATCCAATCAATTACATATCGTCTATAAAGACAAACCCTACAAAACCGTACTTGGCATCGCACCGGAGATGTACGACGATATATGGACAGCTGGCAAGGTGATGTATAAGCTCGAACCGATCGTAGCTGACGGTGGCGAGTTGATTATCTACGCTCCGCATATAACCGAAGTCTCATATACGCACGGAAAAATTATCGATAAGATAGGCTATCACGTACGCGATTATTTTCTCAAACAAATGGACAAGTTCAAAGACATTCCCGGTGGAGTGATGGCTCATTCGACTCACGTTCGCGGACTCGGGACGTTCGAAAATGGCATAGAAAAGCCACGCGTTACGGTAACTCTCGCAACAGGAATTTCGAAAGAGCGTACCGAGATGATAAATCTGAATTACCGTGACCCCGCTACCATCAATATTGATGAATTTCGCAATCGTGAAGACGAAGGCATTATTGTTGTTGATCACGCAGGCGAAATTCTGCACCGATTAAAAGAACCCGAAAAACATATTACAATTCCGGATTGACAGAAAACTAAATAATGGAATTACAATTAACATTACATACTAAAGAGCGTATGCAGGAACGAGGAATTACCCTGGATGAAATAGCAGACACAATAAAAACAGGTAAGCAATCTCAAGCAAGTAAAGGAAGATATAAAAAAAGCAAAGTTTTCTCATTCGGTAAAATGCGAAATGGAAAAATTTACCCTCAAAAGCTAATAGAGGTGATTTATACAATTGAAGATGATACAATAA
>WFQY01000090.1 GCA_015486815.1 Phycisphaerae bacterium
ATTTCAGATAGGCCCTGTTGTAGTAACCAATCATATGTTGATGTTGGTTTTGGCAGGGTGCATTCTTGCGATAGGACTGCCTTTGCTTTTCCGTCGTCCTGCGCTCATTCCAAACAAACTTCAGAATGCTATAGAATCTGTATGTTTATATTTTGAAGACGTAGCTCGACCGATGCTCAAAGAGCATACGGAAAAATATATGAAATACATCTGGACAACATTCTTTTTTATCCTTACTTGTAATTTACTCGGATTGCTACCTTTGGCGCAGATAATATATCTGGTAACCGGCGGTCGGCTAAAGCACATTGGTGGAACAGCTACCGGAAATATATATGTTACCGGTGCATTGGCAACGCTGGCATATTTTATCGTGAATGCTTCCGGCATATGGAACAATATCAAGCATAAACATCAGGAAGGAAAGAATTGGATATTTGCAGCGGTTGTCGGATTCTTTTCTTATTGGTATAAGCTCGTGCCACATATCGAAGGAATAGCTGGAAAAATTCTATTTCCGATGTTATTTTTGATTGAATTTTGCAGCTTGATAATAAAATCATCTGCCTTGGCAATTCGATTATTCGCCAATATGATAGGTGGTCATACGGTATTAGCGGTATTCTTATTCTTTATCTCGCTCTGCCATAGTTGGCTGTCCGTTTTACTGGTTTCCGGATTGTCAACTACTGCGAGTGTTGCTATTATGTGTCTCGAGCTATTCGTGGCATTTTTGCAGGCGTATATCTTTACGATGTTGGTGATAATATTCATCGGACAAGCGATATATCAGGAACACTAAAAAGTTACTTTTATGGATTTTGTTTTTCTTTTTTGCACTTTGTGGAGGTCTGACTGATGAAAAGATTTAATCTGGTAATTGCATTGATTGTAATTGGTGCTTACCTCGGTATGGGAACGGTAGCATTGGCAGCTGACGGTAATAACGGAAAAGCCGGCCTAAAATCGGGGATTTCGATGATAACAGATGCGGGAGCTGGTAAGCTCGGTGGAACAATAGGAGCAGGATTAGCTGCTATTGGTGCCGGTATTGGTATAGGCCGAGTCGGTGCGGGCGCTTGTGAAGGTATCGCACGTCAACCGGAAGCAGGCGGAAGGGTATTTACCTCGATGATCATAACAGCTGCTATGATCGAAGGTGTCGCACTGTTTGCTATTGTCGTTGGCATATTGGCATCGCTATAAAATTCGCAGATACGTAAATTAAAATATTTGATATGGAGTATTTCGATGGTCAGCAATATGCGTTGGCTTATATTGATAGGATTGTTAGCGGACGTTGCATCAGCCGCTGAACAAACGGGCGAGAAGGTAACCCCGTTTACAGGAAGTTTTGCAACGTCAATTATAACACTCGTTATATTCGGATTGCTTCTAATTGTGCTTGGAAAGTACGCATGGAAGCCTATGATGGAAGCGATAATGACTCGCGAATCGCAGATCCGCAATGATCTTCAGAAGGCACAGGACGAAAAAAAGCACGCGGACGAGCTGCTCGAAGAATATCAGCAACTTCTGGAAGCTGCCCAAGCGGAGGTCGAGCAGATGATGAAGGAAGCATCTATCAAAGCGGAAAAGATTCGACAGGAGATGCTCGAAGCTGCTCAGAAGCAAGCAAAAGAAACCATCGCACAAGCTAAAGAAGCGATTGAGCAGGCACAAACGGAAGCTGTCAGAGAACTTTACGCAAAGTCAGCTGACATCGCTGTCGAACTTACAGCGAAAATTCTTCAGCGTGAGGTAAATAGCGAAGACCATCGTGTTCTTATACAAAACGGACTTACGGAACTCGCAGAGAATTGATTATGGTCGGATAGAAATATGGCTGAAACCGATATAATAGAAAATAAACGTTTAGCGAACTCATACGCCGGCGCGTTATATGAAATTGCTACTCAGCGCAATCAGGTATATATTATCAAAGAACAGCTTGGTGAGTTATGCAGGCTTTTGGATGATGAGCCGGATTTAATGACGATATTTTCCGTGCCATCCATAACAAAGGAACAACGACAAATGTTCGTCGATCAGATTTCTCGTGAACTCGATCAGACTATAGTTGCATTTTTAGGTGTGCTCAATACCCGTAACAGACTTTGGCTTATACCGGAAATTGCAAAATCGTTTGGTGATATCGATGACGTTCGCAATAACAGATTAAAAACCAAACTTTATACATCGGACGAAGTTGATAAATTTTTGATGGAAGAGATAGAAACGGTATTGCAGAAATTTTTCAATAAGGAACTGATAATCGAGCACCGGATAGACCCGCAAATTCTCGGCGGTTTTATCGTACGAGCTGGCGATTTGATGATAGATGCGTCGGTGCGTAGCCGACTGCAGCAGATTAAAACGGATTTATTGAGGCGAGGTAAAGATGAAATTCAGAGTGGACGAAATTTCGTCGGTAATTAAACGGGAAATAGAACAATATCACGATAAGATCGACCTGCGAAATGTCGGCGAAGTATTGGAGGTAGGCGATGGAATCGCAAGAATCTATGGCTTATCCGATGCAATGGCAGGCGAAATGGTCGAGTTTGAATCGGGAGTTTTCGGACAGGTATTCAATCTCGAAGAGGGCAATGTCGGTGTTGTTGTTTTAGGCGATTACCTCAGCATCGAAGAGGGTGATACCGTAAAGTGTACCGGTCAGCTCTTGAGCGTGCCGGTCGGTAAAGAGATGATAGGCCGAGTGGTTAATCCCCTTGGCGAGCCACTCGACGGTGGGCCTGCAATAGCTACCACCTTACGCCGTCCCGTAGAAACTCCAGCTCCCGGTATCGCAGAGCGTCAACCGGTTACCGAGCCTCTTCAAACCGGAATAAAAGCTATCGATTCGATGATTCCTATCGGGCGTGGTCAGCGAGAATTGATTATCGGCGACAGGAAAACCGGAAAAACAGCTATCGCCATTGATACGATTATCAATCAAAAGGGGCAAGACGTTATATGCGTATATGTAGCTATCGGACAAAAAGAATCTACGGTAGCAGGCGTTGTTGAGACTCTCCGCAAACACGGAGCAATGGATTATACTATAGTGGTAGTAGCAGGAGCAGCTGACCCCGCACCATTGCAATATATCGCTCCGTATTCCGGATGTGCGATGGCGGAGTATTTTATGTATGAGCACGGGCAAGCAACTTTGTGCGTTTATGACGACCTCTCGAAACAAGCACAAGCATATAGACAATTGAGCTTACTTCTACGCCGACCACCAGGCCGCGAAGCATATCCCGGAGATGTATTTTACCTTCACAGCAGATTACTCGAACGCTCCGCTAAGTGCGCCGAGCATTACATCATCTGCGAAAAGTCAGCAGATGAAAATACTACAAAAGGTATCAACGAGCAGATGTACGTTGGTATTCCCGGACTTTGGCAAGCTGAAAAAGATATCGAACAGATGCCTAACAAAGACAATCTCGAGATTAGAAAAGTTCCCGGCACCGGTGGCTCATTAACAGCGTTGCCTATAATAGAGACGCTCGAAGGCGAAGTGTCAGCTTATATTCCGACGAATGTTATCAGTATTACCGATGGTCAGATATACCTTCAGCCCGACTTATTCTTCGCTGGAGTCAGACCCGCGGTTGATGTCGGAATAAGCGTATCGCGTGTCGGAGGCAAAGCTCAGAACAAAGCAATGAAAAAAGTCGCAGGATCGTTGCGATTGGATTTGGCAGCGTTCAGAGAACTCGAAGCGTTTGCTCAACTCGGTACCGAGCTTGATGCCGCTACACAAGCACAACTCGACAGAGGATATCGAATGGTCGAATTGCTAAAACAGCCTCAGTATCGACCAATGGACGTAACCGATCAGGTTATTGTGATATATGCCGGCGTAAATGGCTATCTCGATGAAATATCGGTTGATAATGTGCAACGATTTGAAAAAGACCTGATCGAATTCGTACACACCAAACATAAGTCTCTTTACGATGAACTTAAATCAAAAGCGGAACTCACAGACGATATTGAAGATAGACTTAAAAAGATTTTAGCTGAATTTAAGGAATCATTTGGTAAATAGAAAGTATCGCAATGGCGAATGCACGGGCAATATTAAAACGAAGAAAAGCGGTTCAAAACATTCATAAGATTACGCGCACGATGCAGCTAATAGCGACTGCTCGTTTTCAAAAGGCGTTTAATCGAACTGTATCAGCCAAACCTTATACGAACAAGATAAGGCAACTGGTCGCTAATCTCTCGCGATACGGCGAAGTCAGACACCCGCTATTGAGCATTCCCGATCAGGTAACGAATATAGACCTACTAATTATAACATCAAATCGCGGATTGTGTGGCGGTTATAATAGTAACATTTTACATACAGCTCAAAGATTCATCGAAGAACGCAAAAAAAGCGGACAACACGTATCAATAGACGTTGTCGGCAAAAAAGGTATAAGCCATCTGAAGTTTCTCGGTATGGATGTCGAGCAGACATATCTGCTCGCGGATGAAGTCCCCTATCGTAATGTCGAACAGATAGCACAGCGTTATATCGAGAGATTTTCGCAGGAGAAAATCCAAGCGGTAGCTGTCGCTTATATGCAGTTTATTTCGAGCAGCAGACAAAAACCGACAATATTACAGCTGCTGCCGATGGAAATAGAAGAACAGGAAACGATAGCTAAGCCAGGCGAAACACCCGAACATTACGCATACGAATTTTCACCATCAGCGGAAGAGGTTATGGAAGAATTGGTACCCGAAGCGGTAAAGGTTGCATTATATCAATGCTTTATGGATGCTAATGTTTCCGAAGAAGTCGCAAGGATGATATCGATGAAAGCTGCCACCGATAATTCGGAAGAGATGATAAAGCACCTGACTCAGCAGGCAAACAAAGCACGACAATCGCAGATTACCAGCGAACTGAGCGAACTCATAGGCGGTGCGGAAGCATTGAAATAGGTACTAATGTATAAGATGAAAAGTTAGAATTTTATAGAGATGTGCAAAATGCAAAAATTCCGATTGACATGTAGGGGC